>NZ_JAGPXP010000028.1:0-83493 GCF_018070485.1 Micromonospora sp. C41
CCCCACCGGCGGGTCCGGCCCTGACGCCGCCCGCCGGCCCGGCCCTCGCACCGGCCGCCGGGGCCGGCCTGGCCGTCGGGCCGTCGTCGCCACCGGCTGTCCGGCCGGCGCGCACGCCGACCGTCGGGTCCGCGCCCGTACCGACCGCCGGACCGGCGTCGGCCCCGCCGGTCGGTCCGGCCCGCACGGCACCCCCCGCCGGTGGTCGCCCGTCGGTCCCGGCCGGGCCGGAACCGGTCGGCCCGCCCACCGGACGGCCCGGCACGCGGTCGCCGATCCGGCAGCGGGTGCCCGGCGCGAACCTCCCGGCCCCCGCGCCCACCACCCCGGCCGCCCCGGCGACCGGCGGGCCGCTGATCGGCGTACCGGCCGATCCGGCCTCCGTCCGGGCCCTGGTCGAGGCGTTCCAGGACGGCGTACGCCGGGCCGAGGGCCACACCACCCTCGTCCCGCCCGCAACGGAGCGTCCCCGGCTGAGCCGGCGGGTGCCGGGCGCGAACCTGGCCGACACCCCGGTCCAGTCCACGCCCCCGGCCAGCTCCGACCCCGGCGACCCCGTCGAGGTCCGCAATCTCGTCAACGAATTCGAGGCGGGCGTCGCCCGCGCTCTGCGCGAAGTCAGCCCAGACCGTCATTACGAAGAGGACCCATCACGGTGACCAGCCCCTTCTTGCACGACAACATCGAACAGAGCGCCGCCGGCGACCTCAGCCCCGAGGCGCGCACCTTCAACTGGCTGCTCGACTCGTTCACCTCCAGCACCGCCGGGGTGATGGAGGCGATCGCGGTCTCCTCGGACGGGCTGCTGATGGCCATGTCCGCCATCAAGGACCGGTCCAACGCGGAACGGCTCGCCGCCGTGGTCTCCGGCATGACCAGCCTCGCCGGAGGCGCCGCGAGCTGGTACGCGCTGGGCGCGCTCAACCGGGTGATCGTCGACATGGCCGAGGGTTACCTGCTGATCAGCGCGATCAGCAGTGGTTCGGTCCTCGGCGTCGTCGCCGACCGGACGGCCAACCTGGGCACCGTGGCGTACGAGATGACGCTCTTCGCCGGCCGGGCCGGCGGCGCCCTGAGTCCCCGCCTGATCGCCGAGCTGAAGAACGCCGTTCAGCAATGATCCCGGGGGCCGCCGGCGCGGACCCGGAGCCGGAACCCGGCATCCGGGTCCGCCCCTTCCTGCACGCGTCCGTTCCGGTTCCGGAGCCGGACGCGGGCGACGGGGAGCCGACCGGCCCGCGCCCGTTCGTGCTGACCGCCGGACGAGTGGACGGCGACCCGGCGATCGGTCTGGAGACCCAGGTCACCGCTCGTCCGGGCAGCACCTCGTGGGCGGTGACGGCCCGGCTGTCCCCGGAACTGGCGGCGATCGTCGCGATCTGCGCCGAGCCCGTCTCGGTGGCGGAGATCTCCGCCCGGACCCGGATGCACTTCGGTGTGACCCGGGTACTCGTCGGCGACCTCCGCGCCGCCGGCCATCTCGACGTGCACGTCGCGGACGGCGACGACGCCCTCGATCCCGACATCATCCTGCGAGTGATTGATGGACTTCGTGCGATCTCCTGAATGGCCGGCGGCGGCCCTGGGCGGGCCGTCCGCGAACAGCGCCCCGAGCCGCTACGGCGGACCGGCCCCGCTGATCGGCCGCGCCACACCGCCACCGCCCACCCCGCCGCTGCCGTACCTGCCGCCCGGGGTGCCGCCCCAGGAACCGGCCCCGATCGTGAGCCGGGTCCCGGCGCCCCGCCCGCCGATCCCGGTCAAGATCCTGATCGCCGGCGGGTTCGGGGTCGGCAAGACCACCACGGTGGGGGCGATCTCGGAGATCGCGCCGCTGACCACCGAGGCCGAGATGACCACCGTCGGGATCGGCATCGACGACCCGGGCGGCGTCGCCGGGAAGACCACCACGACCGTCGCCATGGACTTCGGCTGCGTCACCATCGACCGCAGCCTCAAGCTCTACCTCTTCGGTACCCCCGGTCAGGCGCGGTTCGGTTTCATGTGGGACGACCTGGCCCGGGGGGCGCTCGGCGCGCTCGTGGTGGTGGACAGCGCCCGCCTCGACGACTGCTATCCGGCCATCGACTTCTTCGAACGTTCCGGGCTGCCGTTCGCCGTCGGCGTCAACGCCTTCGACGGGCGGCTGGCCCTCGACCTGCCGTCGATCCGCTGGGCGCTGGCGATCGCGGAGCACGTGCCGCTCGTGCAGTTCGACGCCCGGGACCGGCTCTCCGTCCGGGACGCCCTGCTGGTCGTCCTGGACCGGGCGCTGGACCGGGCGACCCGTTCGGGGCGGCGCGGCGACGGGCCCGCCCCGCAGCCACGGGCGGGCTGAACACCGACAGTCGTTTCGATCCGTTGTCTGGCGAAGGGGTGGACGCCATGAGAGGTGATCTGGACGAGACACTGGCCCGGATGGCGCGGCGCGAGGAGGCGATGCGCCGCCGGGCGCCCGGCGAACCGGCCGGCGGGACCGACCAGGACGTGGTCCCGGAGGAACTGCCGGCCGAGCCGGGCAACGGGCGGGCGGGCCACGGCGCGTACCGGCTGCGGGGCGGCGCGGCGCCGGCGCGGCGTGACCCGGTCGAGGAGGTCGCCGACGCGGTCCGGCGGGTCGTGGCCGACCACCCCGGGGTCGCCGTCACGCTGCGGGTGGAAGTGGGCGACCAGGCGTACCCGCTGCGGGTCTCCTGGTCGGGCCCCGCGGTCACGGTGGGCCCGGCCTCGGCGCCGACGCCCCCGCCGGCGTGGCCCATGTCGGTGAAGACGGTGCCCGCCCCCGGGCAGGACTCGGTCGAGTCGGACCCGGCGGCCCGGCTGGCGGAGATGATCCGGCGGGATCCCTCGCTGCTGGACGGCCCGGACCCGCGCTGAGGCGGCACCTCGTGGTCACGGCGGCTACTGTCGGCGGGTGGCGGAACCCGATCTGACCCTGACCGCGACGCTGCGGCCGGCCGCGCTCGACGCCCGCCGCGGCGTGGTACGCCTGCACCCCGAGGTGCTCACCGCGCTGGCGCTGCGCCCCGGCGATCCGGTGCGGCTGACCGGCCGCCGGACGACCGCCGGCATCGCGGCCGCCGCCGACCCGGGCACCAGCGGCGTCCTGCTGCACGCCGACGACCTGCTGCTCGGCAACCTGGGGCTGCGGGCCGGCGGCCAGGTGACGGTGAGCCCGCTGCCGGCCACCCCGGCGCGCCGGCTCACGCTGGCCGGCCCGGCCGCGGTGGTCGCCGCGGTCCCGCCGGAGATGCTGCGGCTCGCGCTGCTCGGCAAGGTCGTCACGCCCGGCGACGACGTCTCGCTGCTGCCGCAGGACGTGCTCCCGGACGCCGCCGTGCGCGGCCTGATCGAGGCCGCGCGGCGCAGTCTCGCCAGCTCCGTCGGGTACGCCTGGACCAGCACGCTGCTCAACGTGGTGTCCGTCGAGCCGGCGGCCGGCGCGCTCGTCACCATGGACACGGTGGTGGGCTGGGAGCACGGTCCGGCCACCCGGGGCTCCGGCCCGGTGTCCCCGGGCGCGCCCGTCTCCGCCCCCTCGGCCGCGCCGGCCGGGACGGAACGGGCCGAGGGCCTGCTCGGCCCGGAGGACGCCCCGGACGTAGACGAGCTGCCCGGCCTGCGCGCCCAGGCCGAGGAGCTGACCGAGCTGCTGGACCTGGGCTTCCACCACCGTGAGGTGCTGGGCCGGCTCGGCACCACCGTCTCGCTCGGCGTGCTGGTGGAGGGACCGGCGGGCTCGGGCAAGTCAGCGCTCGTGCGCGCCGTCGCGGCCCGGGTCGGCGCGGGTCTGCGCCCGCTCTGGGCGCCGGAGCTGGCCGCGCTCACGAACGACGCGGCGGCCCGCAGGCTCCGCGAGGCGGCGTCGGCGGTACGCGCCGGCGGACCGGCCGTGCTGCTGGTCACCGACGTGGAGGCGATCGCCCCGGCCGACGAGCCGGGTCCGCTGGCCACCGTGTTCCGCCAGGTGGTCGCCGAGGCGCTGCGGGCCGGCGTGGCGGTGGTCTGCACCAGCGGGCGACCGGAGGCGGTGGACCCGGGACTGCGCGGCCCGGACCTGCTGGCGCTGCGGATCACCGTGCCGCTGCCCGACGCGGCGCTGCGCCGGGAACAGCTGACAGTGCTCACCCGGCAGGTGCCGCTGGCCGGCGACGTACGGCTGGACGAGGTGGCCGGCCGTACCCCCGGGTTCGTCGCGGCGGACCTGGCGGCGCTCGTCCGCGAGGCCGGGGTACGCGCGGCGCTGCGGCAGAAGACGGCGGAGACGCCGACGGTGGCGATGACGGACTTCACCGAGGCGCTGGAGGTGGTCCGGCCGACGACGATGTCCGCGTCCACGCTGGAGCTGGCGTCGGTGACGCTCGACGACGTGGGCGGACTGCACGACGTCAAGCAGACGCTCACCGAGTCGGTGCTCTGGCCGCTCACCTACCCGGACACGTTCGCCCGGCTGGGCGTGACGCCGCCGCGCGGGGTGCTGCTCTACGGGCCGCCCGGCTGCGGCAAGACCTACCTGGTCACCGCGCTGGCCGGGTCCGGGCGGGCGAACGTGTTGTCGGTGAAGGGCGCCGAGCTGCTCTCCAAGTGGGTGGGTGAGAGCGAGCGGGCGGTGCGGGAGCTGTTCCGCCGGGCCCGCCAGGCCGCGCCCACGCTGGTGTTCCTGGACGAGGTGGACGCGCTGGCCCCGGTACGCGGGCAGGCCAGCGACGGCGGCACCACCGACCGGGTGGTGGCGGCGCTGCTCACCGAGCTGGACGGGGTGGAGGCGCTGCGCAACGTGGTGGTGGTCGGCGCGACGAACCGGCCGGAGCTGGTCGACCCGGCGCTGCTGCGTCCCGGCCGGCTGGAACGTCTGGTCTACGTGCCGCCGCCGGACGGGCCGGCCCGCGCGGAGATCCTCCGCGCCGCCGCCCGGGGCGTACCGCTCGCGCCGGACGTCGACCTCGACGCGCTCGGCGCCGAGCTGGACGGCTTCTCCGCCGCCGACTGCGCCGCGCTGGTACGGGAGGCGGCGCTCGCCGCCATGCGGGAGTCGCTCAACGCGAGCACCGTGACTGCCGCGCACGTCGGGGCGGCCCGGGACCGTGTCCGGCCGTCGCTGGACCCGGTGCAGCTCGCGCACCTGGAGTCGTACGCCGCCGGCCGGTCCTGACCGGTCAGCGCTCGTCGCGGCGGCGGGCACGCTCCGGCGCCGTGAGGACCGGCTCGTCGGCGTACTCGTCGTCGGCGAAGTCGTTGCCCTCGTCGTAGGCGGCGTACTCGTCGTCGGCCGGCCCGGTCTCTCCCCGCTCCTCCCGGAGCGCGGTCTCGTGGTCCTTGACGACCTGGGAGTCCTCGATCTCGCCGCGCCAGCCCTCGACCGCGTCCGGGTCGAGCACGGTCCGGGTCATCACGTGCCGGACGAAGTGCTTCAGCTCCAGCCGGACCCGGCGGCCCTGGGCCCGCCACAGGTTGCCGGTGTGCTCGAAGAAGCCCTGCGGGTGGTACTGCAGCACGACCAGGATCCGGGTCAGCTCCGGGGCGACCTCGTGGAAGCTGACGCTGCCGTCGACCGAGCCCTTCTCGCCGGTGGACCGCCAGTGGATGAGCCGGTCCGGGATCTGCCGCACGATCGTCGACTCCCAGGTCCGGTGCGACCAGAGCACCTGCGCCTTCCAGGTCATCTTCTCGTCGTCGCAGTCGGCCTGTTCGACCTTCTTCATGAAGCTCGGGAAGTCGCCGAACGTCGTCCACTGGTTGTAGGCGACCCGGACCGGTACGCCGACCTCGATGGTCTCGACGATGTTGGTGACCTTGAGCTTCCGGCCGCCGTCGCCGCCGCCCTTGCGGCCGAACGCCGCCATCAGCTTCTCCCTACCGCCGGCCACGCCGGCATGGAACATGGCCTTCACCGGGGAGCTGCCCTCGGCGAGCTTCCGCGCGCCGGTGGCGGCGGCGACCAGGCCGGGGTCGCCGCCCTGCTGCGCGTACTCGCTGAGTCGTCCGGTCGCGGCGGTGACCCGGTCGCTGATCGCCTGGACGGCCCGTTCACCGAGCGCCGCGGCGAGGTTGCGCAGCTCGCCGCCGATCTCGTCGCGTACCCGGCCGGTCAGATCGGTCGTCGCCATCGTCACCGCCCCCGCTGCTGTCGGTCCGGCGCCTCGGGCTGCTCGTCCAGCTCCGGTTCCTCGTCCGGCGCGGAACGCTCGGCGTCCGGCCGGCCCGGGCCGCTCCGGCGGCGCAGCGCGTCGGCCCCGTCGCGCAGCCGGCCGCCGATCGCGTCGATGCCGCTGCCGGCGGCGGCGGTCGCCGCGGCCCGCCCGGCCGCCACCAGCGGCGGCGCCAGCCCGCCGAGGTTGCGCAGCTGCGGACTGGCGCCCATCAGATCCGCGCCGAGCCGCTTGATGCCGCCGGGACGCTGGCTGGCCCGCCCGGCGGCGACCGCCGCGGCGAGCGTCAACGCGGTACGCATCTTCCTCCGGCGACCCAGCAGGTAGCCGAAGCCCACCGCCAGCGCCACCCGTGCTCCGCTTTTCATCCGCTCTCCTCCGCACTCCCCGGGGCGCGAACTACCCGTCACCCCGTTGGGAAAACATTTCCTCAGGGGAACGGAAAAGGCGGCCGAAACTTCACGTCAAGCGTCAGGGAGCTGCAAGAACGGGTTTCAGCGGATCGGCAGCGCCGAGTCGAGGCACATTCGGGCGTGCACTTCTCCGCCCTCCTCGCGCAATTCCGCACCGCATTTACGAAGAACGGAGAGAGCGCCCGCGTTGTCCGGCGTGGTGTCCGCGACCACTGTGTGCATCCCGGCCGCCGCGGCGGTGTGCAGCAGCTGCCGCAGCGCGGCGGCGCCGAGACCCCGGCCCCGGGCGGAGCGGCCCAGCCACATGCCCGTCTCCACAGTGCCGGGCTCGTCCCGGCGAGTCATCCGGATCATGCCGACGACCTCGCCGCCGGAGACGATCGCGTACATGGCGGTGCGGGTCGGGCCGTCGAGTCCGCCGAGGTTCGCCCGGTGGAACTCCCGGAACGCGTCCCGGCGGGCGAGCGACCAGCCCGCGGGCGCCTGCACCGGAGGCATCACGTCCTCCGGTTCCGCCTCCGCCGCCGCTACGGAGAGCAACGGTTCCAGGTTCCGCTCGTCCACCGGCTCCAGCCGTACCGCACCCGTCACGAGGCGCAGTCTGCCGCTACCTGTCCGGGCCGTCCACCCCTTTGGGCCCGGAATGCCGCTATGGCCGACCGCCTCGGCCGGTCGTACCCCCGGGGTGTTCCGCCTCACGCTGCGTTGTCATCCGACCGGGTGTTCCGGCGTGAGCGTGCTCACGCCGGAGGAGCGAACTCGCACAGCACCACCGAGGCGTCGTCGGTGCGCTTGCGCCGCCGCAGCCGCTCCGGGTGGTCCCGCTCGGCCGCGCGGACCCGGTCGATCAGCCCTTCCGGGCCCGCCACGGTCAGCACCTCCAGCAGCCCGGCCCAGTCGAACAGGCCGAACTGGTCGACCGCGCAGGAGGCGCCGTCGCTGAGCAGCGCGGCCCGGCGCAGCGCACCCGGACCGCGCAGCGGAAGCGTGCCGGTCAGCGCGTGGTACGCCGCGTCCGGGTCGCTCGCCGCCGCCCAGTAGCCGTGGGTGCGGTTCATCCGGGTCCGCTGCACCGTCGTCGCCCGCCGGAACCGGGTCGCCGGGTCGGTCTCGCCGTCGGGCAGCGCGGCGGCGTTGCGCCGCAGGTCGGCCACCGCGTCCGCGAGCCGGTCGTCGGTGACCACCTCGATCCCGCGGTCGGTGTCGAGCACCAGCGGGCTGTCGCAGAGCACCAGGTAGTCGACCCGGTCGCCGCTTTCCCGCAGCAGGCAGACGGTGGACGAGGGGGTGCCGGGATGGTCCAGGTCGCACGTCCCGCCGTGGTCGGCCCGGACCGCGAGGATCGCCGCCGCGAGGCTGCTCATCAGCGTGGCGGCGGGCCGGGCCGCGATCGCCAGGCCGATCCGGGCGGCCAGGTGCCGGACGTACCAGGCGGGACCGTGCACGCATCCGGTGTCGAAGCCCTCCGGCACGGTGGCCCCGTCGAGGACGCCGACGAGCGGGCCGATCCGGAAGACCACGTCCTCGTTCTCCGGGCGGCCCGGTGCCGGGTCGGAGGCGGAACGCACCCGCATCACCGGCGCCTCCCCGGCCGGGCGGGCCGGCCTGCTGCCGATCGCGTACCGGCGGTCCGGTGCTCCCATCGTCGCCTCCGTTCGTCGTCGCCGGCCGCCTACCCGGCCCGCGCCAGGTCATCCGCCACCGACCCGATCGTGGTAACCCTGCGTCATCACTCCCGCACTTTCGGTAGCGTCGAACGCGACCGGGTCGGTCCCGGTGACAGGGGGATTCGAGATGTTGGAGCGGTTGCACGAGGGCGGCATCCGGGCGGAGCACGCATACCTCGCCGGGTTCGTCAGCATCGGCCTCTCGGTCACCAGCTGGTTCCTCTCCAAGCACATGGAGCGCGCCGGAGTGGCGCGGGCGGACCGCTGGGGCATCTTCATCGGCGAGTGGGCGCCGACGTTCTTCGCCATCGGCAACGGGCTGCGCACGTACGAGAAGTGAGGCGGGTCAGCGCCGCCGGTTGCGGGCCCGCGACGAGCGCAGCCGGCGCAGCCGGCCGATCAGCACCGGATCGGCGGCGAGCGCGGCCGGGTGGTCGAGCAGCGCGTTGAGCAACTGGTAGTAGCGGGTCGCGGAGAGCCCGAACGTGTCCCGGATGGCCTGTTCCTTGGCTCCGGCGTGCTTCCACCACTGCGCCTCGAAGGCGAGGATCCGCTGCTCCCGCTCGGTGAGGCCGGCCGGCGTCGTGCCCGCGGCGCCCGTATCCGCCGCTTCCGGACCGGGCTGCTCGACCGGCGCGGTGGACTCGACGGGCGGCGACCCGGGCCGAACGGACTCCGACGGCTCCGACGGTGCGGTGGACTCGACGGGCGGAGCGGTGCGCGGTGGCGGAACCGTCCCGCCCGCGTGGCGCGTACCCGCTGCCGGGCCGGACGGGTCGACGGCGGCCCGCTGCGAGGCGTCGGCGGACATGGCGCTCCTCTCCGACGGCGGGTGACCGGCACGCGGAGCGCGCCGGCCGGGGGAGCCCCAGCGTAACCAGGGCCGCCCCCGGCCGCATCGGACGCGGGGTCCGCGCCGCCGGGGGGAGCCGGCGGCGCGGACCAGGTCAGGCGATGTCCCGCCGCCGCATCGTCCAGAACGCGGCCACGACCGCGCCCACCAGGGCCACGCCGAACACCACAGCCGACTGCTGCCAGGTGACCACGTACGTGGCCGGCTCGCAGGCGCCCTGGGAGAACTGACAGGTGTCGTAGTCGAACAGTTCCGCCTGCTTCAGGAACCACGACTGGGCGTACGTGGAGAGCACGTACCGGTCGCCGAACTGCACCCCGAGCACGGCGACCGCGATCCGGATGCCGATCTCACTCACCGCGAAGATGCCCACCGCCGCGCCGAGCGCCATCGCCGTGTGCCGGCCCAGCGAGGCCAGCGCGAACCCGACCGCCGCCACGAGGAGCGTCATGCCCAGCGCGCGCAGCCCGTCCAGCCCGATCGACTGCCACACCCCGGCGGTCATCTTCGCGGTACTGCCCCGCTGGCCGGCGATCAGCCAGAACGCCGCCGTCCAGAGCGCGCCGAGCACCACGGTCAGGCCGAACACCGTGGTCAGCAGGGCGGCCAGCTTCGTGCCCAGCACGGTCAGCCGCTTCGGTCGCCACAACAGCAGGTTCATCATCCCGCCGGTGTTCCACTCGGCGCCCACGAAGGAGGCGCCGACGATGAAGCCGAACAGCGCCACGGAGGCGGCGAACACGGCGATGAACATGGGGAACTCGGCCCGGAAGTCGAACTGGTAGGGCAGGTTCCACTTCGGGTCGAACATGTCCGGCTGCGGCGCGTAGTCCTTGCCACAGTTCGGGCCGTACTCCTCCTCGGTCTGCTCACCGCGGGCCTGCGCGGCCTCGCACGCGGCGACCCTGCGCTTCCACCCCTCCGTCGCCTGCTGGTACTGGGCCCGGGAGTCGGCCTCCGCCGCCGCCACCACGTCCGGCGAGAGCTTCTGACTGGAGAAGCTGAACGCGGTGGCCACTGTGGCCAGGCCGACGAGCAGCAGGACGAGCATCAGCCGGGTCAGCCGGCGCTTGCCGAGCCGGCGCAGCTCGGTGACGAACAGGCTCATGCGCCCCAACCTCCTGCGGTGCCGGTCTGGTCGACCTTGGCGGACTGATCGACCTGACGGTGCTGGCCGGGGACCGGCGCGGTGGCGGTCAGTTCGAGGAAGACGCTCTCCAGGTCGACGGCGACCGGGGTGAGCTCGCTGACGTACAGGCCCTGCTCGGCGAGCAGGCGGCTGACGGTGGCCGGCTTGTCCACACCGGACAGCATCAGGTGGTCCGGCTCGGCGGTCACGCCGACCCCGGCACGGCTGAGCGCGTCGGCGGCCTGGGGCAGGTCGTCGACCGCCTCCAGGCGTACCCGCACGGCGCCCTGGGAGTGGGCCGCGAGCACCTGGTCGACCGGTCCGAACGCGACCCGGCGGCCGAGCGAGATGATGGTGACCGAGTCGCAGATGAGTTGGATCTCGCCCAGGATGTGGCTCGAGAGCACCACAGTCATCCCGGCCTCGGACAGCTCCCGCATCAGCCCGCGCATCTCCCGGATGCCGCCCGGGTCGAGGCCGTTCGCCGGCTCGTCGAGGATCAGCAGCTTGGGGTTCTTGAGCAGCGCGGACGCGACCGCGAGGCGCTGCTTCATGCCGAGCGAGTAGGTCTTGACCCGCTCACCCGCCCGGTCGCGCAGCCCGACCAGCTCCAGCACCTCGTCCACGCGCTGCTTGGGCAGCTCACCCGCCTGGGCGAGCAGGCCCAGCGTGTCCCGCGCGCTGAAGTGCGGGAAGAACTGCGGACTCTCCACGATGGCGCCTACCTGCCCGGCGACGGCCGGCAGCGCGTGCGGCAGCTCCTGACCGAGGATCGCCATCCGGCCGCCGTTCGGCTTGATCAGGCCGAGCAGCGTACGCAGCGTGGTGGTCTTGCCCGAACCGTTCGGGCCGAGGAAGCCGTGCACCTGGCCGGCTTCCACTCGCATGTCGAAGCCGTCGAGCGCGTGGCGGACCCCGCGCTTCCGGCTCCGGTACGTCTTGCGGAGACCTTCGATCTCCAGGACAGCCGACACAGCTGACCTCCCCCGATAAGTAGGCGTCAGCGACACCATACGCGGTATGCACCGGATGGCAATACCTGGTATGCAGTGTCGGCGCGTCGAGGCGCGTCGAGGCGCGTTAAAAAGGGGCCCCTCCTCTACCGCAGGCGTTAAGAAGGGTCCCTTCCTTGCGCCGTCAGGCGCAGACGACGTGGACGCCGGCCTCGCGGAACGCCGCCACCACGTCCGGGGACGCGCCGGAGTCGGTCACCAGCGTCTCGACCCGGTCCACCGGGCAGATCCGGGCGAACGCGTGCCCACCGAGCTTCGAGGAATCGGCTATCACGACGACCCGCTTGGCGCGGGCGACCATGAGACTGTTCATGGCCGCCTCCCCCTCGTGGTGCGCGGCGGCGCCGAGCTGCGGGTCGATCGCGTCCACGCCGAGCAGCGCGACGTCGAGCGTGACCTCACGCAGCAGCGCCCCGCCCAGCGGGCCGACCAGCTCGAACGACTTGGGCCGGACCACGCCGCCGGCCACCACCACCTTCATCCGCGAGCGCACCAGCAGCTCGTTGGCGATGTTCAGCGCGTTGGTGACCACGGTGAGCTGGGCGCCCTCCGCGCTGGTGTTGAGGTCGGGGCGTACGGCCAGCGCCCGCGCGACCTCGGTGCTCGTGGTGCCGCCGTTGAGGCCGACCACGGTGCCCGGGGAGACGAGGGCGGCGGCGGCCGTGCCGATCCGCTGCTTCTCGGCCGAGTGCTTCGCGGTCTTGTAGCGCAGCGGCAGGTCGTAGGAGACGCCGTTGGCGACCGCGCCACCCCGGGTGCGGGTGATCATCTGCTGCTGGGCGAGCTGGTCGAAGTCACGCCGGATGGTGGCCTGGGAGACGTCCAGCCGGTCGGCCGCCTCCTCGACGGTGACCCGGCCGCTGTCGGTCAGCATCTCCAGCAGCGCGTTCCAGCGCGCGTAGCGGTCCACCGCTGGGGCCTCCCTGACTATGCGTGAACGGTGATCGGTTGCGTGCACACTAGTGCGCGAAACTCAGTCCGCGCAAAAGCCTTCGCTGCGCGAACTTGGAGACAGTTGCCACAACCACGCCGCTTCGCGCAGAATGACGCGCGAAAGACGGCAGTATCGCGCCGTATTGCGCAAGGGTTTTTCCCGGCGAGGAGTTGTCATGGCGTACGTGCACGCGGAGATCGCGAGCCAGCCCGACTGCTGGCGGGAGGCGGCGCGACTCGCTCCGACCGTCGCCGAGCGCCTGCCGCGCCCCGGCGAGCGGGTCGCGGTGGTCGGTTGCGGCACGTCGTGGTTCATGGCCATGGCGTACGCCGGGCTGCGCGAGGCCGCCGGCCACGGCGAGACCGACGCCTTCCAGGCCAGCGAGTTCCCCACCGGCCGCCACTACGACCGGCTCATCGCGATCACCCGCTCCGGCACCACCACCGAGGTGCTCGACCTGCTCGCCGCGCTGCGCGGGCGGATCCCCACCACGGTCCTCGTCGGCGACCCGGACTCGGCCGCCGTCGCGTCCGCGGACGCCACTGTCGCGCTCCCCTTCGCCGACGAGCGGTCGGTGGTGCAGACCCGCTTCGCCACCACCGCGCTCGCGCTGCTGCGCGCCCACCTCGGCGAGGACCTCAGCCGGCTCGCCGCCGACGCGGAGGTGGCCGTCCGGGCCCCGCTGCCGATCGACCCGGCCGGCATCGAGCAGGTCACCTTCCTCGGCCGCGGCTGGACCGTCGGGCTGGCCCAGGAGGCCGCGCTGAAGTGCCGCGAGGCGGCCACGTTCTGGGCCGAGGCGTACCCGGCGATGGACTACCGGCACGGCCCGATCTCGGTCGCCGCCCCCGGCCGGCTGGTGTGGGCGCTCGGCGAGATCCCGGACGGCCTGCCGGAGGACGTGGCCGCCACCGGCGCCGCGTTCGTGCACAGCCGCACTCACGGCTGGCGCACGGTGCTGACGAGCTGGGCGGCCGGGCGCAACCCGGTCGACCCGATGGCCGACCTGATCCTGGCCCAGCGTTTCGCGGTCGCGCTCGCGACCACCCGTGGCCTCGACCCGGACGCGCCGCGCCACCTGACCCGGTCCGTGGTCCTGGCATGAGCGAACGCACCGAGCGCAGCGAGGGCCGTGAGCGCATGCCCAGTCAGCACGGCGTGAGCGAGCGAAGCGAGCCCACGGCGTGAGTGGAGGCGACGAGGTCGTCGTCGCGCTGGACGTGGGCGGCACCGGGATGAAGTGCGCCCTGGTCCGGCCGGACGGCACGACAGTGCACACCGAACGGCACGACACCGGCGCGCAGCGCGGCCCGGAGGCGGTGGTCGGCACGATCCTCGACGTGGCCGAAGGGCTGGCCGGCAAGGCCCGCGCCGACGGCCATACGCCGGTGGCCTGCGGCATCGCCGTACCCGGAGTGATCGACGAGGCGCGCGGCGTGGCGGTCTGGTCGGCGAACGTGGGCTTCCGGGACGTACCCCTGCGGGAGCTGGCGGGCACGCGGCTGGGACTGCCCGCGGCGCTCGGCCACGACGTGCGTGCCGGCGGCCTGGCCGAGGCGCGCCTCGGGGCCGGGCGGGACGCCGGCCACGTCCTGTTCGTCGCCATCGGCACCGGCATCGCCGCCGCCCACGTGGTCGACGGGTCGGCCGCCACCGGCGCGCACGGCGCCGCCGGGGAGATCGGCCACATCCTGGTACGGCCCGGCGGGCCGCGCTGCGGCTGCGGGCGGACCGGCTGCCTGGAGGCGGTGTCGTCGGCCTCGGCGATCGGACGCCGGTACGCGGAGCTGTCCGGCGCGCCCACCACCGCCGCCCAGGTGGCCGAGCGCGCGGCGGCCGGTGAACCGCTCGCCGTGGAGGTGTGGCAGGACGCGGTCGAGGCGCTCGCCGACGGACTGGCCACCGGGCAGGCGCTCTACGATGTGTCGACAGTGGTGCTCGGCGGCGGGCTGGCCCAGGCCGGCGCCCGGCTGTTCGACCCGCTGCGGGCGGCGCTGCGCGAGCGGCTGACGTTCCACCGCGAACCGCGCCTGGTCGCGGCCGACCTCGGCGACGAGGCCGGCTGCCTCGGCGCCGCCCTGCTGGCCCTGGACACCCTGGTGAAGGAGAGTCGATGACCCGGCGCGTGACCGGCAAGGTGGTGACCCCGACCGGCGTCATCCGGCAGGGCTGCGTGGAGATCGCGGACGGGCGGATCACCGCCGTCGCCGAGTATCCGTCGGTGCGCGACGGGCACTGGATCGTGCCGGGCTTCGTGGACATGCACACCCACGGCGGCGGCGGGCACACGTTCACCACCGGCGACCCGGAGGCGGCGCGGCAGGCCGCCGCGTTCCATCTCGGGCACGGCACCACCACGCTGCTGGCCAGCCTGGTCAGTTCCCCGTTCGAGCTGATGCGCGACGCCACCGCCGCCTACCGCCCGCTGGTCGAGTCCGGCGTGCTCGCCGGCGTCCACTTCGAGGGCCCGTACCTGTCTGCCGACCGCTGCGGCGCGCAGAACCCGGAGTTCCTGCGGGACCCGTCCACGGCCGAGCTGACCGAGCTGATCGAGCTGGGCGGCGGCGCGGTACGCATGGTCACGCTCGCGCCGGAACGCGACGGCGCCACCAAGGCGATCGAGCTGCTTGTCGCGCAGGGCGTGGTGGCGGCGGTCGGGCACACCGACGCGACCTGGGAGCAGACCCGCGCGGCGGTGGCCGCGGGCGCGACGGTCGGCACCCACCTGTTCAACGGGATGCGCCCGGTGCACCACCGTGAGCCCGGCCCGGTGGTGGCGCTGCTGGAGGCCCCGAACGTGGTGTGCGAGCTGGTCGCCGACGGGGTGCACCTGCACGACGGGATGCTCGGTTTCGCCACCTCGGTCGCCGGCCCGGAGCGGGCCGCGCTGATCACCGACGCGATGGCCGCCGCCGGCATGCCCGACGGCGAGTACGAGCTGGGCGGCCAGGCGGTCACCGTGGCCGGCGGGGAGGCCCGGCTCGCCCACAACGGCGCGATCGCCGGCAGCACGCTCACCATGGACGCCGCGCTGCGGCACGCGGTCGGCGCGGGCGTGGCCCTGCCGGACGCCTGCCGCATGGTCGCCACCACCCCGGCCCGCGCGATCGGCCTGGGCGACCGGGTCGGCGCGCTGGTCGCCGGGCTGCGCGCCGACCTGGTGGTGCTTGACGACGACCTGAACGTGGTGCGGGTGATGCGCGGCGGTAACTGGGTGGAGTGACCCGCCCGGCGGTCAGGCGGTGGGCACCTCGACGCCGAGTACCGCCTGCTCGTCCGGCCGGTGCACCAGCACGTCCGCCAGGTACGACTGCACCGCCCGGCGCATCCCCACGTCCCGCCCGGCCTGCTCGGAGAGCAGCCACTTGTGCTCGATGATCTGGGCGAACAGCTCCTGCGGCTCCAGCTTGCGGCGCAGGTGCGCGGGCACCGCCCGGACCACCGGCTCGAAGACCTCGGTCAGCCAGCGGTGCGCCGCCTGCTGCTCGTCGGTCAGGTCGCTCTCCACCCGGTAGGCGTCCAGGTCGTTGAGGAGCCGGCGGGCCTGGTTCTCCTCCGCGTCCAGGCCGGTGAGGCGCAGCAGCCGCCGGGTGTGGTAGCCGACGTCGACCACCTTCGGCCGCACCAGGTAACGCCCGTTGTCGACAGTGGACATCGCCACCTCGGCCACGTCGAAGCCCAGCTCGTTGAGGCGGCGGATGCGGCGCTCGATGTCGTGCCGGGCGGCGCGCTCGACCTGCTGCTCGTAGGTGATCTCGTGCCAGAGCTGCTCGTAGCGCCGTACGACCTCCTCGCAGACCACCTCCGGGTCGATCGACTCGTGCAGCAGGCCGGCGGCCTGCAGGTCGAGCGCCTCGCCGAAGATGTTGACCCGGGCGATCTCCAGGTCCTCGCCGCGCTGCCCGTTGGACAGCGACGGGTGCAGCGCGCCGGTCTCCGCGTCCACCAGGTAGGCGGCGAACGCGCCCGCGTCCCGCCGGAACAGCGTGTTGGACAGCGAGCAGTCGCCCCAGAAGAAACCGGTCAGGTGCATCCGGACCAGCAGCACCGCGAGCGCGTCGAGCAGACGGTTCATGGTCTCCGGCCGCAGCGTGCGGGAGAACAGCGCCCGGTAGGGCAGGGAGAACTGGAGGTGGCGGGTGATCAGCACCGGGTCCAGCGGCTCGCCGTCGTCGCTCTGCCGGTCGGCCACGATGGCGACGGCCTCCACCGACGGGAAGTCGATCCGCTCCAGCGCCCGCAGCAGGTCGTACTCGCGCTCGGCGACCCGCTCGCCGGTCTCCTTCACCGCGTAGACGTACCCGCCGAGCCGGACGAACCGCACGATGTGCCGGGAGATGCCCTGCGGCAGCGCCACCAGGTGCTCGGCAGGCCACTGCTCCAGCGGGGTCGACCAGGGGAGGTCGAGCAGCGCCGGGTCGACGAGAGCCGAGGTGATCCGCACGGCAACCAGTGTGACCGCTCACCCCCGGACCGCGCTTCCCTTCGTGGCTCGGCACACAGCCGCCGATGCCCGCGCCGCCCCGGCGCCGTCGGCGGCCGGTAGCGTGGTCGCGTGCGTCAGACCTCAGGGGTACGCGGTCACCTGCGGCTGCGGCCGGTCCGGCCGGCCGGGTGGTGGTTCGACGGGCTGCTGCTCGCGGCAGTGGTGGCGATCACCGTGGCGCTCGCCTCCGGGCACCTGTTCGGGCTCGACCGGGCGGTCGCCGACTGGTCCGACGAGCACCGCCCGACCGCCGCCCGCTGGGTGGCGATGACGCTCAACCTGCTCGGCCAGGGCACCCCGCTGACGCTGCTCGCGGCCGGGCTGGGCGTGCTGCTGGCGCTGCGGCTGCGCTCGGTGCGGCCGATTCTGCCGCCGGTGGTCGCGTTCGTGCTGACGTTCTTCACGATCGGGCCGCTGAAGGTGTGGACGGCCCGGCCGGCGCCGAGCGCCTCGGTCAAGGAGCCGTTCCTGTCGCCCGAGCAGACGCTGCCGCTGTTCCAGCACGACCTGCCGGTCCGCTTCGCCCAGTCGTACCCGTCCGGGCACGTCGCCAACGCGATCGTCTGGTACGGCGTGCTGGCCCTGCTACTGGCCCCGCTCGTGCGCACGGTCGGCCGGACCGTGCCGCCCCGGCTGGTCACCGTGGTCCGGGTGGTGCCCCCGGCGGTGGTCTTCTGCACCACCGTCTACCTGGGCTGGCACTGGCTCACCGACTCGATCGCCGGTCTGCTGCTCGGCCTGCTGCTGGACCGGCTGCTGCGCCGGGTGCCCTGGGACGACCTGCCGCTGCCGCGCCGGCTCGGCGACTGGCGGCGGCCGGTCGACTGGTCCGCGCCGGGCTGACCGGGCGACCGCACCCGCTGTTCACCGCACGCTCCTAGGCTGCCGGTGTGGAACAACTGGCGCGGCGACTCGGCGTACCCGACGCGGTCGTCATCGGTCTCGGCTCGATGCTCGGCGCGGGCGTCTTCGTGGTCTTCGCCCCCGCCGCGGCGGCAGCCGGCGGCGTCGGTCTGCTTGTCGCGCTGGCGGTCGCCGGCTTCATCGCCTACTGCAACGCCACCAGCTCGGCCCGGCTCGCCGCCCGCTACCCCGAGTCCGGCGGCACCTACGTGTACGGCCGGGAACGGCTGCACCCGTTCGCCGGCTTCCTGGCCGGCTGGGGCTTCGTGGTCGGCAAGACCGCGAGCTGCGCCGCCATGGCGCTGACCGTCGGGGCGTACCTGTGGCCGGGGCGGGCGCGGCTCGTCGCCGTCCTCGCGGTGGTGGCGGTGACGGTGGTGAACCTGCGCGGCATCGGCAAGACCGCCGCCGCCACCCGGGTGCTGGTCGCGCTGGTGCTCACAGTGCTCGCCGTGGTGGCGGTGACCGGCGCCCCGCAGGTGGCGGCCGACCGGCTCACCGCCCCCGCCGACCTCGGGGTACGCGGTGTGCTCACCGCCGCCGGGCTGCTGTTCTTCGCGTTCGCCGGGTACGCGCGGATCGCCACGCTGGGCGAGGAGGTACGCGACCCGGAGCGCACCATCCCCCGCGCGGTGCCGCTGGCGCTCGGCGCGGTGCTGGCGATCTACCTGACGCTGGCGGTGGTCGCGCTCGGCGTGCTGGGCGCCGACCGGCTGGCGTCCACCGACGCGCCGCTGGTCGAGGTGGTGACCGCCACCGGGCACCCGGGGCTGGCCTGGCTGGTCCGGGCCGGCGCGGCGGTAGCGGTGACCGGGGTGCTGCTGTCGCTGCTCGCGGGCGTCGGCCGCACCTCGCTGGCGATGGCCCGCCGCCGGGACCTGCCGCGCGCGCTGGCGGCGGTGCACCCGCGCCACCGGGTGCCGCACCGCGCCGAGCTGGCCGTGGCCGCCGTGGTGATCGCCGTCGTCGCGGTCGGCGACGTCCGGGGCGCGATCGGCTTCTCCAGCTGCACCGTGCTGGTCTACTACGCGATCACCAACGCGTCGGCGCTGACGCTCGGCCCGGACCCGGCCCGGCGCGTACCGGCCCGGGTACTCGCCGCGCTGGGGCTGGTCGGCTGCCTGGTGCTGGCGGTCAACCTGCCGCTGCCGAGCGTGCTCGCCGGGTTCGGCGTGCTCGCGCTCGGCGCGCTCGGGTACGCCGTCCGCCGCCGTCGTCGACCTGCCTGACGCGGCCGGTCACTCCTCCGGGCGGCGCGCGGCGGGTGGGCCGGCAGGCGGCGCCGGCGGCGGCACGGGCGTGGTCTCCCGCAGCAGCGCGGTCAGCCCGGCCCGCCGGGCCACCACAGTCAACCGGTCACCGGCCTGGATCACCATCCGCGGATCGGCCGTCCAGTCGGCTTTCTGGTTCGGCCGGGTGTACGCGAGCAGGCGTACCTCGCCGGGCCGGGCCACCGCGCTCAGCGGACGCCCGTCCAGCGGTGAGCCCGCCACCACCGGCACCTCGGTGACCAGCAGCGCGTGCCGGTCGACCGGGATGGTGGCGACGACCGCGCGGTCCAGCAGCGCCGCCGCGAACGACGGCGCGGCCAGATAGGACACACTGCGCGAGATGCCGATGCCGAACGCCTGCTGGATCCGCTCGGCGAAGTCGCCGTCGAACAGCCGCAGCACCACCCGCAGGTCCGGGTCGAGCGACCGGGCGATCAGCGCGGCACGCAGGTTCGTCCCGTCGTCGGTGGAGACCACCACCAGCGCCTGGCAGGTGTCGACGGACGCGGACCGCAGCGTCTCCTCCCGGCCCGCGTCGCCGACGATCAGCGGCACCCCCAGCCGGTGCGCCAGCGCGGCGCCCCGCGCGTCCGCGTTCTTGTCGATCGCCACCACCTCGACGCCGAAGTCGTGCAGCTGGGCCATCACCCGGGTGCCGATGTTGCCCAGCCCGACCAGCACCACGTGCCCGGAGCGGTCCGGCTGGACCCGCCCGGCGTGCAGCGCCAGCCGGGCGTTTACGACGCCGTCGACCACGGCGGCCGTGATCAGCGGGATCAACGCCAGCCCGGCCAGGTTGAGCACCACCTGCATGACCTGGGCGGCGACCGGCTTGTTGACGTCCGGGTCCTGGCCGGTGAGTGTGGTGACCAGCGTCAGGTAGACCGCCTCGCTCCAGCTGACGTCGGCGGCCCGCGCGTTGAGCCAGCCCAGCACCGCGATCACCCCGAGCAGCACCAGCACCGCGATGCCGATCTTGCGGGTGGCGAAGTGGCGGACCGCGCGCAGCAGCACCGCCGCCGGCTGCCGTCGCCGCCGCGCCCGCACCAGCCGCCGCGCGGCCACCTCCGTGCCCGCCGGCCGGCCGGTCGCCTCGGCCAGTACCACGTCGGCCGCGGCCTCGTCGGCGGGCAGCACCCGGACCAGGTCCGGGTCGGTGGTGACGGCCAGGCCGCAGACCACGTCCTGCGGGCGTACGTCGTCGCGCCGCGCCACGTACAGCGTGCGCCCGGCGTGCCGGAAGTGGGTCGGCGCCACCTCGCCCAGCGCGGCGGCGACGAAGGCGGGCGCGGCCATCGAGGCGTCGGAGAGCACCGCCGAGTCCGGGAAGAGCTGGCGCAGCCCGTCCGCCAGGTTGGTGTTGAACATGCGTACCACCAGGCGCAGCCGGGACTCGACCTCCTGGGCGCAGAGCGCGGCGTGCATGTTGCCCACGTCGTCCTGGTTCAGCAGCGCCAGCCCGGCCGCGCCGGCCAGTCCGGCCCGGCGGAACGCCGCCTCGTCGAGGCGTTCGGCGGTGACGACCCGTACCCCCGGCACGTCCCGCCCGTCCGGGCCCTCGGACCGACGGCGGGCCGGCACCACGAGCGTGACCCGCACCCGCCCGTCGGCACTGTCGGTGGCGAGCAGCGACCGGACCACCCAGTAGGCGAGCGGATCGGAGCCGCACACCACGAAGTGGGGGCGTTCGTCCCCGTTCATCCGGAGCCGCCAGCCGGTCGCGCGGCGTGCGCGGTCACGCAGGGGCTCGGCCATGTCCGGATGGTAGTCAGCCGCTCGCGGTACGCGCAGCCCCCTCGATCATGAACGCATGGCGTGGCCGGGTACGGGTAGAGCACCGGCATGCAGACGTTCCTGCCGTATCCGGACTTCCTGGCCAGCGCCCGGACGCTGGACCAGAAGCGGCTGGGCAAGCAGCGCGTGGAGACGATCCAGGTGCTGCGCGGCCTGACCCGGCCGGACTACGGCTGGCGCAACCATCCCGCGGTGAAGATGTGGGCCGGGTACGAGGAGGCGCTGACCCGGTACGGGCTGGACATGTGCGCGGTGTGGTGCGAGCCCGGCCGGGCCGACACCTGCGCCGGCACGCTCGCCACCGACCTCGCCACCGCCTGCGGCATCGCCGTGATCCGCACCCAGGACGAGCTGGCCGCCGCCGGTGAGCTGCCGCCCTGGCTGGGCCGCGACGACCTGCACCGCAGCCACCGGTCGTCGCTGCTTCGCAAGGACCCGGTCCACTATGCGCGGCTGTTCACCGACGTCTCCCCCGACCTGGAGTACGTCTGGCCCCCCTCCGACCGCCCCCGCCACTGCCTCCCGTGAAAGGAAGGGCCCCTTTTTAACGCCTCCGGTAGAGGAAGGGCCCCTTGTTAACACCTCCCCCACGCCGCCGCGCGGCGCACTCGGCGCGCGGGCGGCCGGCGCGCGGCGCACTCGGCGCGCGGGCGGCCGGCGCGCGGCGCGGACGTAACCGGGCCGCCCGGCGTTAAGAAGGGCCCCCGCACATCCGTATGCGTTAAAAAGGGCCCCTTCCTTTCACCTCGGGCAGACTGGGGGGACCACCGACTGAAGGATGCCCCGTGAGTCTGTCGCAAGTGGTAGGTCGCCTGATCGGCGTACGCGAGCACGTGGTGGACCCGGGCGGCGGTGGCGCTCCCCGCGTGCCGCGACCGGTCGCGGCGCTGGTGGTCGGCGGCGGCATCGCCGGCATGTCGGCGGCGGTGGTGCTGGCCGAGCGCGGGGTTGCGGTGACCGTGCTGGAGGCCGCGCCGCACCTCGGCGGCCGGCTCGGCGCCTGGCCGGAGGAGCTGCCCGACGGCGTCCAGCGCAACGAGCACGGCTTCCACGCGTTCTTCCGGCAGTACTGGAACTGGCGGTCGATCCTGCGCCGGGTCGATCCGGCGCTGGGCTTCCTCAAGCCGATCCCGGGTTACCCGATCCTGTCCGAGCAGTGGCCGACGGAGGAGTTCGGCAAGCTGCCGCCCGCGCCGCCGGCGAACCTGCTGGCGCTGCTGCTGCGCAGCCCGAGCCTGCGCCTGGCGGACCTGCGCACGATGGATCGGGACGCCGCGCTGCCGCTGCTGACCTACGACCCGGTGCGCACCTACGAGGAGTTCGACGAGCGCACTGCCGACGAGCTGCTCACCTCGCTGCGCCTGCCGGACCGGGCGCGGGCCATGCTCTTCGAGGTCTTCTCCCACTCGTTCTTCAACCACGAGGCGGAGATGTCGGCCGCCGAGATGATCGCGCAGTTCCACTTCTATCTGCTCGGCAACCCGGAGGGGCTGGCGTTCGACTGCCCGGACCGGGACTACGCGACGGCGATCTGGGAGCCGCTGACCCGGCACGTGGAGAAGCACGGCGGCCGGGTGCTGACCGGCGCTCCGGCGGCCCGGCTGGACCGTATCCCGGAGGGCTGGCGCGTCACCGGCGCGGACGGCGACGTCTGGGAGGCGCCGCACGTGGTGCTCGCGGTGGACCCGCCGGCGCTCGCCGCGCTGGTCGGCGCCTCGCCCGGCCTGGTCGCGGCGGCGCCCGAGCTGGTGGCGCGGATGCCCACGTTCGGCACACCCGGGCCGCCGTACGCGGTGGCGCGGTACTGGATGGACGGGGACGTCCGCCCGGACCGGGCGGTGTTCAGTGGCGTCTCCCGGCAGCCCACGCTGGACTCGGTGACGCTCTACCACCGGCTGGAGGACGAGCCCCGCCGCTGGGCGGAGCGGACCGGCGGCTCGGTGGTGGAGTTGCACGCGTACGCCTGCGAGCCGGACGTGCCGGCCGACGAGCTGGCCGCCCGGATGCTGCGGGAGCTGACCGCGCTCTGGCCGGAGGTGGCCGATCTGCGGGTACGCGAGTTGCGCGCCCGGGTCGAGGCGCAGGCCCCGGCGTTCACGCCTGGCAGCCACGCCGGGCGGCCGGGGGTGGAGACCGACGCGGCGGGCCTCTACCTGGCCGGGGACGGCATCCGCACGGAGTTCCCGAGCGCGTTGATGGAACGGTCGGCGGCCACCGGGATCATCGCGGCGAACCACATCCTGCGTGCCGAGGGGGCGTCGGCCGAGCCGGTCCGCTCGATCCGTCCGCGCGGCCTGCTGGCCGGCAGGGTGAACCCGAAACGGTCATAGGCGGGCAAAAACGCCTCTACGCTCGACTGATCCGATGACACGGGAGGTCGGGCGGTGAGCACCGCGACGCGGGAGCGGCGCGACGAGGAGCACGGGACACCACGGGACGAACGGACCGCGGTGGTCACCGCGCTGCGACTCGGCTGGTCGATGGCGGACGCCTACCACCACGCGCAGACCGCCGACCTGACCGACGGCGGGAACCGGCCGACGGTCGCGCCGCCGAAGCTGTCGAACCTGACCGAGCTGGCCGGGTGGCACCGGCTCGGCATGTACCTGGACGGCGTGGACGTGGCGCTGGCCCAGATCGCGCCGCTGACCCCGGCGGGCCGTACCGTGCCGTCCACCGCCGCCGCCCGCCGCGCCACCGGCGCCGACCGGGACCCGTTGCTGCGGGCGCTCGACGACCTCAACATCGACGTGCTGCGCTGGACGATGGCGACGAACCACCGGGTGGGTGTGGCGTACCGGCTCGGGCGCTCGCTCGCCGACACCGTACGGCGCGGCGACGCCGACCGGCTCCCGGGCCGGTTCGGTGGCCGGCACCTCCAGATCGGCAGGTGGCTGGACGAGCTGGCGAGCGTGCTGCCGCCGTACTCGGCCGCCGTGGTGCGCCGCTCGCTCGCCGCCTGGGCCACGGCTGTCGGCCGGGCCACCGTCGGCGACCCGGGCGAGGCCGGACTCGCCGACCTGGCCCGGGAGCTGCGCAACCAGGGTGACCTGTGGCAGGACGTGCTCACCGGTGGGTTGCATCCGCGCGACCTGCTGGACGAGGAGAACTGGGCGGTGATCGCCCGCAACGTCGTCATCCGGGACCGGAAGCTGGTGGCGCAGGCGGCCCGGGGCATCTTCTGGCCGGTGCTGGCACCACTGCTTGTGGTGCTGCTGGCGGTGGTGGGCGTCAGCGCCGCCGCGGCGGCCGGCTCCCCCACCACCCGGGCGGCGGTGGCGCTCGTCGGCCTCGGCGCCGGGCTCACCGCGATCTGGCGGTCGATCTCCACGCCGACGTTGTCGGTGGCCGCCGAGGTGAACCGTCCGCTGCTGGACAGCGAGCTGGTGGTGCAGATGACCGCCCGGATCGACCGGCCGCTCGCCGCCGCGCGAAGCGCCGGCCGGGCCGGACGGCAGCGGCGACCCACCAAGGACGGATCGAAATACGTTGGCCACGATTCCCGAATCGATCTACCGTGAGCGAGCAAGGTCAACCACCGTTCCAGGAGCCGTCGATGTCGCTGCGATACGCCACCACGATGACGTCGTGGCTGCTCGGCGACGGCTGCCGGGAACACGGTCCCTGGCCCGGAGGGCACGACTGACGCGCGTCGCGCGTCCCCGTCGTCGCCGTACCGCCGATCGTGAAGGGAGAGCCCGGTGGACGCCGTCCTCGTCATAAACGCCGACCTCGGCCCGCTGCACCGGGTCACCGTCAAGCACGCGATCCGGATGCTCTGCCGCCGAGTCGCCGAGATCCACGAGGCCGAGCCGGACCGGGTGATCGGCGTCTTCCCGCTGCCGCGGGTGGTCCGCCTCGTCCGGTACGTGGTGACCCGCTGGCGGTTCAGCGCCGGCCCGGCCTGGTCGCGGGCCGGGGTGCTGGCGCGCGACCGGCGGCGGTGCGCCTACTGCGACGGCGCGGCCAGCACGATCGACCACGTCCTGCCCCGCTCGCGCGGTGGCCGGAACACCTGGGGGAACACCACCGCCGCCTGCTACGCGTGCAACCAGCGCAAGGGTGACCGGACCCCGGCCGAGGCGGGCATGCCGCTGCGGCGGGCTCCGGTGACGCCGAGCTGGGCCGCGCTGGCGCGGTGACGGACGGCCGGCGGGCACAGGGGGCGGTGTCGGGGGTACGCCCCGGCGCCGCGCCCGCCGGTCCCACCAGTGCGCCTACCTGTCGAGACGCCGGGCCAGCCCGTCGAGCAGGAGGTCCAGCCCGCCGCCGAACTCGTCCTCCGGTACGACCACGCCGGCATCGCGCGCGGTCGCGGCGAGCAGGGGGAACTCGTCGCGGGGCAGCGCCGCGATGACAGTCGTGCCGGGCCCGGCCAGCGCGCCGAGGTGTTCCATCTGGATCGCGCCGACCACGTAGCCGAGCAGGGCACGGAACGCGATCACCCGTCCGGTGCCGGTGAAGCCGGCCCCGGTCAGCACCGCGAGCACCGCCTCGCCCCAGCGCAGGATCGTCGGCGAGCGGTGCCGGTACGCGGGGAGCAACGGCACCACTGCCGGGTGGAGACCGACCGCGCGGCGTACCCGCTCGGCCAGGTCCCGGATGCCGTCCGCCCACGGGACGTCGGGCGGCGGGCGGGTGTCGACCGGTTCGAGGACCCGCTCGACGACGAGCGCTTCCAACTCGTCGCGGTCGGCGACGTAGCGGTAGAGGCCCATCGTGCTGGTGCCGAGCTGCGCGCCGACCGCGCGCATGGTGAGGCCGGCGAGGCCGTCCCGGTCGAGCACCGCGAGCGCCGCGTCGGCGAGCTGGGCCGGGGTCAGGGAACGGGGGCGGGGCATGGCCTTGACAGCGTACAAGATACGCCTACGGTTGTAGGAGTACGTCGTACGCCTACAACGGGAGCGCGCATGGACGTCGTCACCCCTCGCCATCTCACCAGCGTGACCGGTGCCCAGGTCGCCCTGCCGGACCCGGACCGCCTCATCCACCTCCAGTTCCGTCGCTTCGCCGGCTGCCCGGTCTGCAACCTCCACCTGCGCTCGATCGTCCGCCGGCACGCCGAGATCGAGGCGGCGGGCGTACGCGAGGTGGTGCTCTTCCACTCCCCCGCCGACGAGTTGCGCGAGCACGTCGCCGACCTGCCGTTCGCCGTGGTGGCCGATCCGGACCGGCGGCTCTACCGGGAGTTCGGGGTGGAGTCGGCGCGGCGGTCGCTGCTCGACCCGCGCGCCTGGCTGCCGATCCTGCGCAGCGTGGCGATCAGCACCTGGTACATCCTGCGCGGACGGGAGCGGTCGCCGTCCCTTACGCCGCACGGCGGCCGGTTCGGGCTGCCGGCCGACTTCCTGATCGCGCCGGACGGGCGGGTGCTCGCCGAGAAGTACGGCGAACACGCCTCCGACCAGTGGTCGGTGGACGAACTGCTGGCCCAGGTCAGCCGGAGCCGGTCGGCGCGGTGACCGCTGGATCGCCGGTCGGGACGTACCCGCCGAGGGGTGCCGGGCAAACGGCGGTCAGTGGGCGGTCGGCGGGGTCCAGCCGAAGCGCGGCGGGCGGCGCTCGTTCATGGCCGCCACCCCCTCGCGGGCCTCGCCGCTGTCCCGCACCTGGGCGTGCCACCAGGCCAGCCGGTCGGCGTCGGCGCGCCCGTCGACGATCTCCTTCGCGGCGGCCACCGTGAGCCGGGAACGCTCGGCGATGGTGGCGGTCAGCGTTGTCACCCGCCCGGCCAGCTCGCCGGCCGGCAGCACCTCGTCCACCAGGCCGATCCGCAGCGCCCGCTCGGCGTCGACCAGCTCGCTGCTGAACAGCAGGTGCTTGGCGGCGGACGGACCGACGAGCGCGGCCAGCCGGCGGGTGGTCGGCGCCGGGTAGACCAGGCCGAGCCGGGCCGGGGGTACGCCGAACCGGGCCTCCGCCGAGGCCAGCCGCAGGTCGCAGGCGACGGCGAGCTGGCAGCCGCCGCCCACGCAGGCGCCCTCGATCGCGGCCACAGTGGGACGGCCGAACGCGGCGAGCCGTTCCTCGGCGGCCACCGCGATGCTGCCGTCTCCGGCGGCCAGCAGCTCGTCCAGGTCGCCGAGGTCGGCCCCGGCGCAGAACGTGCCGGCCGCGCCGGTGAGCACCAGCACCCGTACCGCCGGGTCGGCCTCCAGGCCGTCGAGCAGCACCGGGAGCTGCCGCCACATGGCCGGGGTCATGGCGTTGCGCCGGGCCGGGTTGTGGATGACCACGGTTGCCACCGGGCCCCGGGGTCGGGCGGTCAGGTCAGGAGACGTTGACAGCGGTGTCGTCGAGCACGAACGACGTCTGCAGGGAGACGTCCTCGGTGCCGGTGAACTTCAGCGTGACGGTCTGCCCGGCGTACGACGCCAGGGAGAACGACTTCTGGCTGTAGCCGCTGGCCTTGTTCAGGTTCGAGTAGGTCGCCAGCGTGGCCAGCACCGAACCGGAGGAGTTGAGCACCTGCACGTTCAGCTTGTCGTACTGGACGCTGCTGGTGGTCTCGGCCGAGTCGATGTGCAGCCAGAACGAGAAGGTGTACGTGGAGCAGCCGCTCGGCAGGCTCACCGACTGCGACAGCGAGTCGGTGCGGGTGGTGCCGTAGCCGTTGAGCCAGGCGTTCCACGTACCGGTGCGGGTCGGCTGGCCCTGCGAGCCGTACTGGCCGATCACGCCGGAGGTGGAGGTCCAGACCGTGTTGCCGGACTCGAAGCCCGGGTTGCCGAGCTTCTGGCCCGCGCCGGTGCAGCCGCCGCCGGTGCCGTTCACCGTCAGCGAGAACGTGGCGGTCTTCGTGCCGGACGCCGCGCTGCCGGTGACGGTCACCGAGTAGGTGCCGGTCGGCGTGCTGGAGCTGGTGGAGATGGTGAGCGTGGACGAGCCGCCCGAGGTCACCGAGGAGGGGCTGAACGACGCGGTGGCGCCGGTCGGCAGGCCGGACGCGGAGAACGTCACGGTCTGCGCGCTGCCGTTGGTGGTGGCCGTGGCGACGGTGGCGGTGACCGAACCGCCCGCGGTGACCGACCCGGCGGTCGGCGAGAGCGAGACGGAGAAGTCGTTGCCGGTGGAGCTGCACGGCGCGTCGTTACCGGCGACGTTCACCGCGGTCCAGGCGGCCTGGACGGTCTTGTACTCGGTGGAGCAGTTGCCGTACAGGTCGGTGGCGGCCCGCAGGGTGTACGCGCGGGCGGTGTTGGCCGGGTTGCTGGTGTTGACGTACGAGGTGTTCGAGGTGAAGTACACGTCGAGCGCCCGGTACCAGATCTTCTCCGCCTTGGTGCGGCCGATGCCGGTGACCGCCGGGGCCGAGCCGCAGACCGGCGAGGTGCCGTACGCGGTGGCGCCGGTGCCCTCGGCGAGGTTGAAGAAGAAGTGGTTGCCGACGCCGGAGGAGTAGTGCACGTCCTTGTTCTTCGTGCTGGTGGACCAGCAGGAGTCGGACGAGCCGTCCAGCGACGGGTTGTACATGTAGCGCAGCGGCGTACCGTTGCCGTTGATGTTGATCTTCTCGCCGACCTGGTAGTCGCCCGGGTCGCTCGGCGCGGCGGCGTAGAACTCCACCATGTTGCCGAAGATGTCGCTGGTGGACTCGTTCAGGCCACCGGACTCACCGGAGTAGACCAGCCCGGCCAGCGCCTCGGTGACGCCGTGGCTCATCTCGTGGCCGGCGACGTCCAGCGAGACCAGCGGGCGGGAGTTGCCCGAGCCGTCGCCGTAGGTCATCTGGGCCCCGTCCCAGAAGGCGTTGACGTAGTTGTTGCCGTAGTGCACCCGGCTCGGCACGCCCTGGCCGTTGCCGAAGATGCCGTTGCGGCCGTGCACGTTCTTGAAGTAGTCGAACGTCTTGGCGGCGCCGAAGTGGGCGTCCACGGCGGCCGACTGCCGGTTCGAGGTGGCGCCGTTGCCCCACGCGTTGTCCGCGTCGGTGAACGTGGTGCAGGTGGAGGTCCCGTTGTTCATGTCGCAGGTACGGCCGTTGCCGCGTACCGGGTCGATCATCTGGTACGTGCTGCCGGAGAGCGTGGTGTCGATGGTGACCGAGCCGGTGTAGATGCCCTGGCCGGTGCCGGCCACCGTCTCGATCTCGTCGTACGAGCCGATCACCTTGCCGGTGGTGGCGTCGGTGACGACGTGCAGCTTCGACGGGGTCTGCTTGTCCGCCTTCCAGCCCGTCGCGACGGTCTCCCAGGCGAGGCGGCCCTTGCCGCTGCTGGCGTCGACGAACAACTCCGGCGTGCCGACCGAGGTGAGCGAGCCGGAGAACGTCTTGCGGGCGCTGGCCTTGGCCGCCTCCGCGCCGACCTTCGCGGTGGTGCTCAGGGTCAGCGGGGCGTCGAGGCTGACCGACGCGCTGGTCATGGTGCCGTTGGGGGCGGTGTGGATGACGAAGTCACCGCCGTACACCCGGAGACCCTGATAGGTCCGGCTGTACCGGGTGTGCGCCGCCCCGGAGGGGTCGACCTTGGTGCGGACGGCCTGATAGGCCTCACCGCCGGCGCCCTTGACGACGCCGGGGTTGGCGCGCAGCAGGCTCGCGGCCTTGGCCGCGGCCGAGGTCTCGGGGCTGGGGGCGGTTGGCGCTGCCGCTTGCGCCGAGGTGGTGACGCAGGCCAGCACGCTGCTGGTGAGCAGCGCTGCGCTGACGGCGGCGACGGATCTTTTCACGGGCCCTCCTGGAAGGCGAATGTTGTGACGGGGGTAGTCACTGATGTAGATATAGCGATACATCGACGAACGTGAAAGAGGCTGGCGGGAACCCGCCGGAGACACTGACCGAACGGATGAGGAGGACCGGTGGACCGGAACCGGGTGGTCCCGTCGCGCGTCCGAACCGGTATGAGAGCTGCCCCCGCCGTGGCGGCCGTCGCCGCCCTTCTCGTCCCGCTCGCCGGCTGCGCCCGCACCGACGCGCCACCCGTCGTCACGGACGGGCCCTCGCCGCTGGCCAC
The DNA here is from genome assembly GCF_018070485.1 of Micromonospora sp. C41. Lineage (NCBI taxonomy): Bacteria > Bacillati > Actinomycetota > Actinomycetes > Micromonosporales > Micromonosporaceae > Micromonospora > Micromonospora sp. C41. Next base: position 29,567 of record NZ_JAGPXP010000028.1, read on the forward strand.
CGAGGTCGTGCTCGTGAAGTCGGGCGGCATCGCCGGGCTGACCGACACCGTCCGGGTCGGGCCGGACGGCCACTGGACCCGCACCGACCGTGCCGGCGCCTCCCGAGAGGGGCAGCTCGCCGCGGAGAAGCTCACCCGGCTGCGGCAACTCGCGGCCGACCCCCGGCTGGCCGCCGAAGCCGCCGTCACCGCACCGGCGACCATGTGCGCCGACGCGTTCAGCTACCGGCTCACCGTCGGGCCCAACCAGGTCAGCTACGTGGACTGCCCGCCGCAGGCCACGCCGCCCGCCGTCACCGCGCAGGTGGTGGACCTGCTCAACGGCGCCACCGGCTGACCGGCGCCGACTTCAAACCCGTTCCGGCTGTGACATCGGCCTATGGCCGGCCGGCCCGCGGCGGGGCCAGCATGGAAGGCATGACTCGCGCACTCATCGCCCTGACCAGTCACTCCGAGCTGGGCCGCACCGGCCGCTCGACCGGCTACTACGTCGGCGAGGCCGCCGAGCCGTGGGAGGTGTTCCGGGCCGCCGGCTACGACGTCGACCTGGTCTCCGTGGCCGGCGGCGAGCCGCCGGTCGACGGGCGGGACGAGAACGACACCACCCAGAACGACTTCCTCGCCACCGCCGGCGTCACCGACACCCCGAAGGCCGCCGACGTCGACCCGGCCGGGTACGACGTGATCCTCTTCGCCGGCGGACACGGCACCATGTGGGACTTCCCCGACGACCCCGACCTGGCCCGGATCGCCCGCTCGGTCTACGAGCGCGGCGGCGTGGTGGCCGCCGTCTGCCACGGCCCGTCGGCGCTGGTGAACCTCACGCTCACCGACGGCTCCCGGCTCGTCGCCGGCAAGCGGGTCGCCGGGTTCACCAACAGCGAGGAGGCGGCCGTCGGCCTCACCGACGAGGTGCCGTTCCTGCTCGCCGACAAGCTCACCGAGGCGGGCGCGCAGCACGTGCCGGCGCCGGACTTCACCGAGCACGTGGTGGTCGACGAGCGGCTGGTCACCGGCCAGAACCCGCAGTCCGCCCGCGCCGTCGCCGACGCCGTGGTGAAGCTGATCCCCTGAGCGCCGGGTCAGAACCGGTAGTCGTCGGGCAGGCCGGTGGCCCGCAGCTCGGGCGGCAGGTGGGCGACGTCGTTGAGAGCGACGAGCGTCGGCGGGCCGCCCGAGCTGTAGCGGATCACCGTGAGCCCGCAGTTCTGGTGGTTGAGCCCGATCCAGCGGTGCGGCGGCGCCTCCAGCGCGTGCAGCACCAGCCAGGCGACCAGGAAGTTGTGGGTGACGACCAACTCGCGTACGTCACCCTCCGCGGGGGCGGCGGCGAACCGCGCCACCGCCTCCGCGGTCACACGCGGTCCGTCGCGCCGCTCCCGCTCGGTGAACCCGGCCAGGAACTCCGCGTACCGCTCGGGCAGGTCGGCCGGGTCGGTGTCGTGCGGCACGTGGTCGCCGGCGCGGTCGTCCTCGCGTACCGGAACACCCGGCAGCGACGCCGCGACCAGCGCGGCGGTCTCCGCGGCCCGGCGGGCCGGCCCATGGTGTACGGCGGCGAAGCGCGTGCCGCGCAGCCGTTCACCCAGCAGCGTCGCCTGCCGCCGGCCGCGCTCGGACAGGCCGGTGTCGGCCTCCTCCTCCGCGCGGTCCTGCTCGCCGTGGCGGACCAGGTAGAGCAGGCGGCTGGGCATCGGCGCCTCCACGGTCGGGGACCGCGAGACTAGCCCGCCGCCGCGCCGTTCACTGCCCCTGGCGCATCTGCCCGATCCGGATCCGGTTGCCGAACGGGTCGCGGATGCCGAAGTCGATCCCGTACGGCCGGTCGGTCGGCTCGTCGGTCACCTCCACACCCTTCGCGACCAGATCCGCGTACGTCTTGTGCGCGTCGTCGGTGGTGAAGAAGAGGAACCCGCCCGCGGCGCCCTTGGTCAGCAGCTCCCGGACCTGCTCGGCGGTCTTCGGGTCCAGGGCCGGCGGGCCCGGCTTCTCCAGCAGGATCTCCCGGCCCGGGTCCCCCGGCACGTTCACGGTGAGCCAGCGCATGAAGCCGAGATCCTGGTCGGTGCTGACCTCCAGGCCCAGCTTCCCGACGTAGAAGTCGAGCGCCTCGTCCTGGTCGAGCACGTAGATCTGCGAGCGGGAAGTCGAAGTCATCGTCATGCCGACGACGCTAGAGCAGCGGCCTGACCTGCTGCTTATCCAAAACTGCTCGGTCTGGTCCAGGACTTGGCGAAGCAGCTCGGCACGTCCGGCGGCGCGGCCCGGCGACGCCGGAAGGCCGAGGGCGACGCACCGACGATGCCGTGGAACGTCCGGCTGAACGTGCCGAGGCTGTTGAAGCCGACGGCGAGGCAGATGTCGGTGACGTCGCGGTCGGTCTCCAGCAGCAGGGCCATGGCCCGCTCGACCCGGCGGCGTTGCAGGTAGCGGTGCGGGGTCTCGCCGAAGGTGGCCCGGAAGGTACGGATGAAGTGCGCCTCGGACACGTGGGCGATCCGGGCCAGCGCGGCGATGTCCAGCGGCTGCGCGTACGCCCGGTCCATCGCGTCGCGGGCCCGCAGCATCGCCCGATTGGACTCCTCGACCGCTCTGCTCACGCCGTCCCCCCGCCGGCCAGCCTACCGAGACGTCGATCGTCAGCACGGCCGAGGCACCCTGACCCGTGCCACCCGTTGTCGGCCGCCCCGCCCGGTGGAAGACACCGTCCGGGGCGGCCCTGGTGTGCGCGTTGCTGTCATCCGGCCCGAGCGACGGCTCCTGCGATCACGAGGCGCAGGTGTTGAGCATGCTCTGCAGTGCTGACTTCTCGGATGATTGGAGCGTCAGGCCCCAGTTGTACTTCACGGTGATCCACATCTTGCTGTAGGTGCAGCGGTACGACGTCAGCGGCGGCTGCCACGTCGAGGGGTCCTGATCGCCCTTGGCCTGGTTGACGTTGTCGGTGACCGCGATCAGTTGCGGGCGGGTCAGATCGTTGGCGAAGCTCTGCCGGCGGCTCGTCGTCCAGGAGTTGGCTCCTGACCGCCACGCCTCCGCCAGGGGCACGATGTGGTCGATGTCGACGTCGGAGGCGGCGTACCAGGTCGCACCGTCATAGGGGCTGTACCAGCGGCCTGAGGTGGCGGCGCAGGAGCTGCTGACCACGACGGACGTGCCGTCCCGCTTGAGGACCTGCTCGCGGGTGTTGCAGGTTCCGGTGATGGTGATCCAGTGGGGGAACAGGTCCCGCGAGTAGCCGGACATTGAGCCCTGTGCGGCCACTGTCAGCGCGTTGAGCTGCGACTGCGCCGTCGCCTGGGAGGGGATGCCGGGCGGGGTGGCCGAGGCCGGCTGGCCGTTCACGGCGGCGAGAACAGCGCCCGCGAGGGCGGCGACAGTGATCGCGGCGGCACGGCGCCAGGCACGCGGGGTGAGGGTGACGGGCGTGATCGGCATGACGGCGACCTTTCGTCGAGGAAAGTGACAGCAACCTTCCCTGACGATCAGTCCATCGATCATCGTCCCTGTAAAGTACAGCAGTCCGGTTGTCGAGCATCGAGCCGCCCCGCACCGCCGACGCGCCGACTCCGCCGGCGTCACTCAGGGCAGCGGCGGCGTGACGGTCGCCGTGGCCCTGACCGTGGTGGGCGTGACCGGCATGTTCCTCACGGACCAGGGCAGGTCAGCTGACCTGCGGTGTTGTCGGCATCTTGTCCGGAGTGCGAGGTACAGGTCCGTTAGCTGCCGTCCACCGGGTCGTCGTACGGCGGCGACACCTCGTCGTTCCAGGAACGTTTCACGTAACCGCCGGTGAGATCTTGGAGCCGTAGGTTGACCTCGATCAGGGTGTTGATCTCCTGGAGCACCTCGTCGAGATCGTCGAACGTGACCTGGAACCGGCGGTCGTAGGTAGCCATCTCGGGGATGCCATAGTCCTCGGCGACCTCAGCGGCCTCAGCGACAATCCGTGGCCCCGCGTCGAAGGTCACCTCCAGCTGGGGACCATCGGACCATCGGACGGTGAATCGGTCGCTCTCCTCGGCCACCACCATCGACTTCAGGCGCTGCACGGCGTCGGCAAGGGTGACGGACCCGGTGAAGTAGACCCGGAACCCATCGCGCGGCCAGAGGTGAGACGAAACGGGATCGTCCAACAGCAGATCGACCGCAGCGTCGATCCTGGACTCAGCTTCGGTCAGCGGCACACCCAGTTGCGAAACATGGGCGACCAGGCCCGTCGCGTCCGCCACCACGTGCCCGATCCGGTACATGGTCCGGACGAGCCCTTCAGCATCCACGTCACTGCCACTGTGCCAGAACGGCAGATTGATGGCCGTCTCGCCGGACCGGTAGCGCACCGTAATGCCGCTGGGCTGGTGCGTCAGCGTGCGGCTCGGGCCGTCCTCGCCCAGAACCACCTCGCCGACGACGTCCCGTACGCCGGAAACGATGGCGTCCCATGCCTGCGAGTCGGACGGCTCACCCGCACCCTTCCGTTCGCCGTCCGACGCCTTCAGCGAGGGCTGTCCGACGGGCTCGGGTAGCAGGATGAGATCAAGAGTCATGGCCGTCAGGCTAGGGCCTGTGACGGGCGGTCGTGACCCTCGTTGCTGTCATCCGGCCGGATCGCAGCGGCTGCCGCCGCGAAATGCCTTGTGTAATTGGAGCCCCCGGCCGGGATCGAACCGGCGACATCTCGCTTACAAGGCGAGTGCTCTGGCCAGCTGAGCTACAGGGGCGCGTGCGTCGGGCTCAGCATAGCGACTGAGCCCCGGAAATCCCGCCTCGCAGGGCTCCCGAGCACGGAAAACGTCGGCATCCCGACCGGTGCGGCCGATGGATCATCGCCCGGGCACGCTCCCAGCGGGGAGATTGATGCCTCGCAGTGCCCTGCTGACCGTTATGCGTATGCCGTCCATCCCACCCGGAGCGACACGTCTTGGCACGATCGCGAAAGCCGTTTACCGTGCAGTGACACGGACGACACTCCGGCGGGCTTCGGCTGCCTGAGCGACGACCCCGTTGGCCGGTGCCTTGGGCGCCGGTCGCTCCTTCACTCGGATCGTCCGGCACGTTCCTGCCGGTGAAAGGAAGCGCTCCATCATGGCTACGGTCACCTACGCGAAGGCGTCCCGGATCTACCCGGGCACCGAGCGCCCCGCCGTCAACCAGCTCGACCTCCAGATCGGTGACGGGGAGTTCCTCGTCCTGGTCGGTCCGTCCGGCTGCGGCAAGTCCACCAGCCTCCGGATGCTCGCCGGCCTGGAGGACGTCGACGACGGCGCGATCTACATCGACGACCGCGACGTCACGCACCTCCCCCCGAAGGCCCGCGACATCGCGATGGTCTTCCAGAACTACGCCCTCTACCCGCACATGACGGTGTACGAGAACATGGCGTTCGCGCTCAAGCTGCGCAAGACCTCGAAGTCGGAGATCGACCGGCGGGTCAAGGAGGCGGCCGGGCTGCTCCAGCTGGAGGAGTTCCTCAGCCGCAAGCCGAAGGCGCTCTCCGGTGGTCAGCGCCAGCGTGTCGCCATGGGCCGCGCGATCGTCCGCGAGCCGCAGGTCTTCCTCATGGACGAGCCGCTGTCGAACCTCGACGCCAAGCTGCGTGTCCAGACCCGTACCCAGATCGCCTCGCTGCAGGCGAAGCTGGGCGTCACCACCGTGTACGTCACCCACGACCAGGTCGAGGCCATGACCATGGGTCACCGGGTGGCGGTCATGCTCGACGGCGTGCTCCAGCAGGTGGACACCCCGCGGGCGCTCTACGACACCCCGGCCAACGTCTTCGTCGCCGGCTTCATGGGCTCCCCGGCCATGAACATCAAGACGGTGAAGCTGACCGAGCAGGGCGGCGCGTTCGCCGAGATGATCGTGCCGCTGACCCGCGAGCAGGTCCAGGCGGCCAGCGCCGAGGGCGGCGACGGCAAGGTCACCGTCGGCTTCCGGCCGGAGGACTGCGACCTGGTCAGCCCGTCCGAGGGCGGCATGCCGGTAGTGGTCGAGCTGGTCGAGGACCTGGGCTCCGACGCCAACGTCTACGGCCACGCCGCGCTGGAGGGCCACAACGAGCGGTTCGTGGTCCGTACCGACCGGCGCAGCATGCCGAACATGGGTGACACCGTGTTCGTCAAGCCGCGTACCGGCCGCAGCCACGTCTTCCACTCCGCCACCGGCCAGCGGATCTGACGTACCCGAGAAAAGGGGCGGCCCGCCACGGCGGACCGCCCCTTTTTCGTACTCTCGATCAGACCTCGACGGACCGGCGGCGCGCGACCTCGGCCAGCGTGACGGCGGCGGCGACGCTCGCGTTGAGCGACTCCACGTCGGAGACCATCGGGATGCTGACGGTCAGGTCGCAGGTCTCGCCGACCAGGCGGGACAGGCCGCGCCCCTCCGAGCCGACCACCACGACGAGCGGGCCGACGGCGGCCTCCAGGTCGTACAGGTCGGTCTGCCCGTCGGCGTCCAGGCCGACCACGACGAAGCCGGCGTCCTTGCACGCCTTGAGCGACCGGGTCAGGTTGGTGACCTGGGCGACGGGCACGCGCGCGGCCGCGCCGGCGCTGGTCCGCCAGGCGGTCGCGGTGATCCCGGCGGCACGCCTTTCGGGTACGAACACACCCTGCGCGCCGAACGCGGCGGCCGACCGGATGACCGCGCCGAGGTTGCGCGGGTCGGTGACGCCGTCCAGCGCGACGAGCAGCGGGGCGGCCTGTTCCAGCGCGGCGGCCACCAGGTCGTCGAACGGCTCGTAGGCGAACGGCGGCACCTGGAGGCCGACGCCCTGGTGCAGCACCCCGCCGGTCATCCGGTCCAGCTCGGCGCGGCTGACCTCCAGGATCGCGATGCCCCGGTCGGCGGCGGTACGGACGATCTCCTTGACCCGGTCGTCGACGTCGATGCCCTGCGCGGTGTAGAGGGCGGTCGCCGGCACCTGGGTGCGCAGCGATTCCAGCACCGGGTTGCGCCCGACCAGCAGCTCAGGGCTGTCCTTCGCCGGGTTGGCCTTGCGGCCCGGCGCGACCCGGGGGCCGCCCCGGCCGGCCGGCTTTCCGCCCCGCCCCTTCGTCGTGGGCGTGCCCCGGCCACCGCCCTTGCCCCAGGTGGTGTCCTTGGTGCCGGGCTGGCCGATCTTGGGGGCGCGGCCCTCCTCGGCGGCGGCGCGGCGCTCCTTCTCCTGCTTCCAGGCGGTGCGCTGGGGCAACTTCTCGGTGCCCGAGTACGCCTTGTGCCACGGCCGCTCGTCGGCGGGCAGCGTGCGCCCACGCCCGGCGAGGGAGTCCTTGTTCTTGCCGCCGGTGCCCTTGGGGGCGCCCGCCTTCGGTGCCAGTCGCCGGCCTCGGCGCTGTGAGTTGCCGGCCATCAGTCCTGCTCTCCAATAGTCCAACGCGGGCCCTGGGGGGTGTCCTCGACGACCACGCCGGCCTGCTTGAGCTGGTCGCGTACGGCGTCGGCGGCGGCCCAGTCCTTGCGGCCGCGGGCCTGCGCGCGCTGCTCCAGGGCCAGCGCGATCAGGGAGTCCACCACGCCGCGCAGGTCGTCCGTGCGGCCGCCGCCGGTCCAGGCCGGGTCCAGGGGGTCGACGCCGAGGATATCCAGCATCGCCCGGGTGGAGGCGAGCGTCGTGCGGACGGTCACATCGTCACCGGCGGTCAGCGCGGTGTTGCCGTCGCGGACCACCTCGTGCAGCGCCGCGAGCGCCGCCGAGGTGTTGAGGTCGTCGTCCATCGCGGCGACGAAAGCGGCCGGCAGGTCGCCGGGCCGGCCGCCGCCGACCCGCTCGGCCGCCCGCTGCACGAAGCCCTCGACCCGCCGGTACGCCACGGCGGCCTCGCGCAGCGCGTCCTCGGAGTAGTCGATGCGGGACCGGTAGTGCGCGGCGACGTAGTAGTAGCGCAGCTCCACCGGGCGCACCCCGAGCGAGGCCACGTAGTCGAGGTCGAGCGTGTTGCCCAGCGACTTGCCCATCTTGGTGCCGCCGATGCCGAGCAGGCCGTGGTGCACCCAGTAGCGCGCGAACGGCAGGTCGGCGGCCTGCGACTGGGCGATCTCGTTCTCGTGGTGCGGGAACGTCAGGTCGAGCCCGCCGCCGTGGATGTCGAACTCGGGGCCGAGGTAACGCCAGCACATGGCCGAGCACTCGATGTGCCAGCCGGGCCGGCCACGACCCCACGGCGACGGCCACGAGGCGTCGGCCGGCTCATCCGGCTTGACGCCCTTCCACAGCGCGAAGTCTCGCGGGTCCCGCTTGCCCCGGTCGGGGGCGTCACCGGCCGGCTGCATGTCCGCCGGGGACTGGCCGGACAGCGAGCCGTACGCCGGCCAGGAGGCCACGTCGAAGTAGACGTCGCCGGAGCCGTCGGTGGCCGGGTAGGCGTGACCGGTCTCGATCAACCGGGCGATCAGCTCGTGCATTTCCGGGACGTGCCCGGTGGCCCGCGGCTCGTACGTCGGCGGGAGCACGTTGAGCGCCCGGTAGGAGGCGGCGAGGATCTGCTCGTTGGTGTACGCGATCGACCAGAACGGCCGGTCCTGCTCCATCGCCTTGGCCAGGACCTTGTCGTCGATGTCGGTCAGGTTGCGGATGAACGTGACCTCGAAGCCCTTGTCGAGCAGCCAGCGGCGCAGCACGTCGTAGTTGACGCCGGAGCGAAGGTGGCCGATGTGTGGCGGGGCCTGGAGCGTGAGACCACACAGGTAGACCCCCACCTTGCCGGCTTCCCGCGGGACGAAGTCCCGCACCGATCGGGTGGCGGTGTCATACAGGCGTAGCGTCACCTCACAAGGGTAGCCGTCCGCACATTTCGAGGTTGGCCGGAGCCGGGTCGTACGCTGCGTGCTGTGGACACGGCGGCGCGCACGGGAGAGACCGCACAGACCCTGGACCGGGGTCTGCGCCTGCTGCACCTCGTCGCGGACGCGCCGGGCGGGCTCACCGTCACCGAGGCGGCGCACCGGCTGGGCATCGGCCGCGCCGCGGTCTACCGGCTGGTCGGCGCGCTGACCGGCCACGGCATGCTCCGGCGCGACGGCGAGGGCCGGCTGCGCATCGGCGTGGGCGTGCTGCACCTGGCCCGCCGCGCCCAGCCGCTGCTCGCCGAGGGCGCGCTGCCGGCGCTGCGCCGCCTCGCCGAGGGCACCGGGGCGACGGCCCACCTGACCGTGGTCGAGGGCGGCGAGGGAGTGGCGCTCGCGGTGGTCGAGCCGAGCTGGACGTCCTTCCACGTGGCGTACCGGACCGGCACCCGGCACCCCCTGGAGCGGGGCGCCGCCGGCCGGGCCGTGCTGGCCGGGCGGGCCGGCGATCCGGGGCCGGTGAGCACCAGCGGTGAGCTTCAATCAGGCGCGTACGGGGTGGCGGCGCCGGTGCTGGGTGTGCCCGGCCTGGAGGGCAGCGTCGGGGTGGTGTCGCTGACCCCGCTCGACGTGGCGGACATCGGCGCCCAGGTGACGGCCGCCGCCGAGGCGGTCGCCACCGCGCTCTCCTGACCCGCGCGCGCCCTCTACGCCAGCTCGGCGAGGTGGCTGCATCAAGCGGCCCGGACACCACCACCTCCCCGAGGTGGAGTGGATCATGAGCAGGTCGAAGGCCATAGCACGCGGACAGGCCGCGCGGGGGTTGTCCACAGGGCGCGGAGGGCGGCACGGTTGCGGCTGTCCACAGGGGTACCGATCTCGACCCGTGCGCCGCCACGCTCGTCACATGCCACCTCATCCTCATCGCCCACCGGAGCTGGCCTGGCAGGTCTTCCGGGGCTCGGAAGCGATCCGGCACGGGCTGCTGTCCCGGCACCATCTGCGCGGCGCGTCCTGGGTCCGGCTCCGGCAGGACGTCTACGCCGACGCGCGGCTCGACCGCGACCACGCGCTGGCCTGCCGCGCGGCACTGCTGCGCCTGCCACCCGGCGCGGCGATCGCCGGCCCTTCGGCGGCCTACCTGCACGGGGTCGAGCACGCCGCGGGCTTCACCGACGACGTGCACGTCCTGCTGCCGGCCACGGTCCGGGCCGACTCCCAGCCGGGTGTCCGGGTGCACCACGCCCCGATGTCGAGCACCCGCAGCGGCCTCCTGGTCCCCGTCGGCGCCGCCACACCCGCGCGCACGAGCCCACCCGACGGCACGAGCCCATCCGCAGGCACACGCCCTGCCACCGGCACCAGGTCGCCCGTAGCAGCACCGCCTGCGGCGGACCGCCTCCCGGGCACACCGGGCCGGACCAGATCGCCGGATCCGGCCCACCCCCACAACCACCCCGGACCGCCCGGCCCGGCCGACCCGCAGAACTCAGCCGCATCGAGCCCGTTCACAGAGTCGTCCCCCGGCGCGGCGTTGACCCTGGCCGGGCCGCCGCCACGCACCGAGCCGGCCGCCTGTGCCTGGGAGACAGCGGTCTGGGCCGATCCGGTGAAGGCGGTCGGCATCATCGACGGGCTGCTGCGTACCGGTTCGGTGAACCGGTCGGCGCTGGCGAGCGAGGCGGCCCGGAACGCCTGCCGCCCCGGTGGGCGGCGGGCGGCGTGGGTGTTCGGCCTGACCGACGGGCTGGCCCAGTCCCCGCCCGAGTCCCACCTGCGGGTCCGTCTCGCCCTCGCCGGCCTGCCCCGCGCGGTGGCCCAGTATCCGGTGCGGGTGTCGACCGGCCTGATCCTGCACCCCGACCTGGCCTGGCCGGAGTTCCGCGTCGCGGTCGAGTACGACGGTCAGTGGCACTCCGACGCGGACCGGATGCACCTCGACCGGCGGCGGCTCAACCAGCTCGTCGCGGCCGGCTGGCTGGTGCTGCACGTGACCGGCCGCCGCCTGCGCAAGGAGTTCCCCGACCTGGTGCGGGAGATCCGCGCCGCACTGGTGGCCCGGGGGTGGCGCCCGTGACACCCGCCGGAACGCCGAGGTGGCGGCGTCCGGGTGATCCGGACACCGCCACCTCGGGGAAACGGTCGTTACGGTCGCACGTTCGGCTTTACCGGCGTCTTCACCGCGGCGTAGGCGTCGACGATGCCGTAGCCGTAGAAGCCGTTGAAGTTCAGCGAGCCCGCGCAGTACGCGTCGAACTCGGCGCTCCGGCCCTCGTTGGTGTAGCTCTGCAGCCGCGGCTCCGGGCAGGCGTGCTCGGCCGCCGTCCGGTAGAGGTGCTGCTCGACCAGGTTCGGCGCCATGCCGTAGCCGTTGCGGCCCTCCTTCTTGCCGTGCTTGCTGACGATCAGCGCCGCCACGCCCGAGACGTGCGGGGACGCCATCGAGGTGCCCTGGAGGTAGGTGTAGTAGCCACACTCACCCTTCGCGGTGCACTGCTTGAACACCGAGTTCTCGAAGCCGGCGACGATGTTGCCGTTCTCGTCGACCGACCCCTCCTCCTGGAGCACCTTCTTCGGGTACGTGGAGAGGATCATGTTGGCGTCGGTGCGGTACGTGTCGGTGCCGAAGCCGTCCCGGAACCAGCCACCCGGCGCCGCCACCGAGATCTGCTCGGTGCCGTAGTTCGAGTAGTCGGACTTCTTGCCGGACGGCCCGACCGCCGACACGCCGATCACGTGCGGGCCCTCGACCGGCAGGTCCCAGCAGGTCGCGTTGTCGATCGGGCGCGGGTACGGGTCGGCGCCGTAGTCCGGGCTGCTCACGTCGGTGCGCGGCGCGCCCAGGTCCTCGTGGTTGTTGCCGAGCGAGCCGACGAGCGTGACGCCCTTGCGGTGCGCGAAGTTGAGCGCCCGCTTCATGGCCTCGATGACGGTGCGCTGCTCGGCCTGCGCCTCCGGCGAGTCGGCCGGGTTGGCGGTGCAGTTGTAGAGCCACGGGTCGACGTAGAAGGACATGTTGACCACGTCCAGGCCGGAGCGGCCCGCGTGCACCAGGGCGTTGACCACCGGGTTGAGGAAGAAGTAGCCGCTGTCCTGGCCACCCTTCAGCTCGACCAGGGAGACGTTCGGGGCCACGCCGGACAGGCCGAAGCCGTTGGCGGCGGCGCCGATGGTGCCGGCCACGTGGGTGCCGTGCCCGCCGTCGTCGGTGCCGACCGGGTCGAGGCAGCTGGCCACCTCGCACGGGCCGTCGACCTCGGGGATGTCCGGGGCGAAGTTGCGCGACAGTGTCCAGTTGAAGTTCGGTGCCAGGTCGGGCTGGCTGGCGTCGACGCCGGTGTCCAGGATGCCGACGGTCACCCGGCGGTCACCCGGCTCGATCTTGCGGGCCTTGTCGGCCCGGATCATGTCCAGACCCCAGAGCTTGTCGTCGAGCGGGTCCATCTTCTTGCCGTTGTTCTTGGCGGCCTTGCCCTTGGTCGCCGCGGCGGCCAGCAGGTGCTCCTGCTCGACCCGGTCCAGCTTCGGCTTGCGGCCGATCGCCTTCTCCTCGGCCGCGCCGACCAGGGCGCCGGCGGCGGTGGCCCGGCTGGCGAAGTCCGCCCGGTCGCTCGTGACCTGGAAGAGGCCGACATCGTCGGTACGGGCGACGACAGTGCCGCCGGCGGCGGTGATCGCGGCGATCGCGGCGTCGGTGGACACACCGCTCTCGGCCAGCACGGTGAAGGTCCGGGTGTCCGACGGCGCGGCGTTCGCCGGGATCCCCAGGCCGGTCACCGTGAGTGCCAGCGAGGCCGCAGCCGCGACCGCGCCGACGGTGAAGCGCTTGCTCACCACATCAGATCCTCTCGTTGAGGGACGTGGTGTCATCCCACATCACGGGAGCGGGTTCCGCCAGATCGACGTCCGTTATCGGCCGCAACTAGGCATTCGCGCTTGTCAAGGTGTTGAGCACCGTGGACAGTCCGGCGAGCGTGGACACTTCGGCGTCCGGTTCGAGGCCCCGAGGCCGGGGAAGCCCGCCCCGGTTGAGCCAGACGGCACGCAGTCCGGCCCGCTGGGCGGCGACCACGTCGTGCTCCGGCGAGTCGCCCACGTGCACGATCCGCGCGGCGGGCAGCCCGCAGGCCGCCACCACGGCCGCGAAGAACTCCCCGGCCGGCTTCTTCGGCAGGCCGCCCTCGTGGGCGTACAACTCGAAGGCGAACTGCCCGGCGAGGCCGCAGCGTTCGGCGCGGCTGTTCCCGTTCGTGGCGAAGCCCAGCACGTGGTGCGGGCGCAGTGCCGCCAACGCGGGCAGCGCGTCGGGGAAGGGCCGGCTCAACGCGTACCGGCGGGCGAAGAACAACTCCGCCAACTCGTCCAGCTCCGTCTCCAGCCCGGCCCGGGCCAGCGAGCGGGCCAGCGCGGCCCGCCGGATCTCCTGCACCGGGGCGGCGCTGAGCGCGCCGAAGACCGCACCCCAGTCCTCCTCCAGGTCCGCGAGCGACACCGCGGCCGCCGCCGGGGTCCGCCGCCGCATCTCCTCCAGTACGGCGACGAGCGCGCCGGTGACCGCCGGGCGCAGGTCGACGAGTGTCTCGTCGGCGTCGAAGACGACAGCGCTGCGCGGCCCGCTCACCGGTCGCCTGCCAGCACCGGCTCGGCGGACGTGGCCGCCGAAGGTGTGCCGCGCAGTTCGTCCGCCCGGACCAGGGCGACGCCGCCGAGGATGAGCACCCCGCCGGCCAGCTGGATCAGGCTGGGCAGTTCGTCGAGCACCAGCCACGCGATCAGCACCGCGAACATCACCTCGGTCAGCCCCACGAAGGAGGACAGCCGGGCCCCGAGCAGCCGGGTGCCGGCGACCCCGGCCAGGTACGCGACCACGGCGGCGATCAGCGACAGCCCGGCGATCGGCACCAGCCAGCTCACCTGGTGCCCGGCGAAGGTGACGTCGGCGGTGCCGGCGGCGAGCGGCAGCGCGCCGATGCCGCCGAGCAGGAGCAGCGCCACCGCGCCGACAGCCATGCCGCCGCTGGCCATCACCACCGACGGCAGTTCGGCGTCGATCCGGCCGGCGATGACGAAGTATCCGGCCAGCCCGACGCCCGCGCCGAGACCCCACAGCACGCCCACCGGATCCAGGCGGCCGGCGCCGGTGAGGTCGAGGACGAGCGCCAGCCCGCACAGGGCGGTGACCGAGCCGGCCACCGTCAGCGCTCGCGGGCGCTGCCCGTGGACCAGCCACATCCATCCGACCACCAGCACGATGCCGAGGTATTCCAGCAGCAGCGCCACACCGACCGGGAGGTAGCGGACCGCGTTGAAGAAGCACGCCTGCGCGGTGGCGACGCCGAGCAGCCCGAACAGCAGCACCGTGACGCCGTTGCGCCGCAGCACCGACCACTTGCCGCGCAGGGCCAGCAGGGCGGGCACGGCGAGCACCAGCGCGGCGATGCCGACCCGGGCGACCACCACCGCGACCGCCGACCACTCGCCGGTGATCAGCGGGCGGGCGAACGTGCCCGAGGTCGCGAACGTGATCGCGGAGAGCAGTGCCAGACCGAGCCCGACGCCGGATCGTTCACGCATCGACAGCTCCAGGTCATGAGTGAAGGACGGTTATGCTGATGACGCTAGGCGGAGCCCCTGACAGGAGTCAAGTTGCTTTTCGCTCATGACACCGAATGCGCGCTGGTCGGTGCCGCCGCACTGGTGAACACCGCCGACGGCGACCGGGAAGGGCTGCCCGACGTGGCCGCCCTGGACGCCTTCTTCACCACCCACGGGTGGAGCGGCCGGCACGAGCACACCGAAACCGAACTGCGCCAGGTCCGCGCGCTGCGGCCCCGGCTGCGCCGCATCTGGTACGCCGACACCGACGAGGTGGTGGCGATCGTCAACCGGCTGCTGCGCGAGTCGCACGCGCTGCCGCAACTCGTCCGGCACGACGACGAGCCGTACCACCTGCACGCGGTGCCGCGGGACGCGCCGCTGGCGACCCGGATGGCGGTCGAGGCCGCGATGGCGATGGCCGACCTGGTACGGATGGGCGAGCTGAGCCGGCTGCGGCACTGCGACCACCCCGACTGCGACAACGTGCTTGTCGACCTGTCCCGGAACCGCTCCCGCCGGTTCTGCGACGCCGGCTGCGGCAACCGGGCCGCGGTGAGCGCCTACCGGGCCCGCAGGGCGGCGTCCCAGTTCTGACGGGTCGCGGGCCAGTCCTCCCGGGACAGCTCGTACTCCACCTCGCCGTGCTCCGTACCCGGGATCGGGTCGTCGAACGCGAGGTGGAACGTGCGGACGTAGCGCAACCCGGCGCGGGCCATGACCGCCCGGGAGCGGTCGTTCACCGCCATCGTCTGCGCCCACACGCGGCGGACGCCGACCGTGTCGAACGCGTGCCGCACCAGCGCCCGCGCGCCCTCGGTGGCCAGCCCGTGCCCCCACGCCGCGCGGCGCAGCCGGTAGCCCAGCTCCGCCTCGGCGCCGTCGTCGGACGGGTCGAGCGAGTGCCAGCCGAGGAACTCGCCGGTGAACCGGTCGAGCGTCGCCCAGCGGCCGAGCCCGGGGTGCCGGGTGTACTGCGCGAGCACCCGGGGCAGCACGTCGTCCCGGAATGTCGTGGCCGGAGTCGGCACGCCGCCGGTCAGGAAGCGCATGACCTCCGGGTCGGCGTCCAGCGCCACCAACCGGTCCACGTCGTCCATCGTGAACCGGCGCAGCGTCAGCCGCGCGGTCTCCAGCAGCACCCCGCCGTCGTCACGCACCGTCGGATCATGCCGCGCCCACGGTGACGGGTCGAGGCAATTACCGGCGCCGGCCTCAGGGGTGGGTCATCCGGAGCAGATCCAGCGCCTCGTCCAGCTGGGTCTCGGTGAGCTTGCCCGAGTCGACGTGACCCCGGGAGATCACCACCTCGCGGATGGACACCTGCTTGGCCAGCGCCTCCTTCGCGATCGAGGCGGCCTCGTCGTACCCGAGGTGGCGGTTGAGCGGGGTGACGATCGACGGCGAGCCCTCCGCGTACGCCAGGCAGACCTCGGCGTCCGCGACCAGGCCGGCCACCAGCCGCTCGGCGAACAGCCGGCTGGACGCGGCGATCAGCTTGATCGACTCCAGCAGGTTGCGGCCCATCACCGGGAGCATCACGTTCAGCTCGAAGTCGCCCTGCGACCCGGCGAACGCCACCGCCGCGTCGTTGCCGACCACCTGGGCGCAGACCTGCCGCATCGCCTCGGCCACCACCGGGTTCACCTTGCCGGGCATGATCGACGAGCCGGGCTGGAGGTCGGGGATGCGCAGCTCACGCAGGCCGGCGCGCGGGCCGGAACCCATCCAGCGCACGTCGTTGGCGATCTTGTAGAGACCGACCGCGACGGTACGGAGCTGGCCCGAGGTCTCCACCAGCGCGTCCCGGGCGCCCTGCGCCTCGAAGTGGTTGCGCGCCTCGGTCAACGGCAGCCCGGTGGACTCCCGCAGCTTGCCGATCACCCGCTCGGCGAACCCCAGCGGCGTGTTGATGCCGGTGCCCACGGCGGTGCCGCCCAGCGGCAGCTCGGCCAGCCGGGGCAACGCCGACTCCAGCCGCTCGACGCCGTAGCGGACCTGCGCCGCGTAGCCGCCGAACTCCTGCCCGAGCGTGACCGGCGTGGCGTCCATGAGGTGGGTACGCCCGGCCTTGACCACCGTCTCGAACTCGGCCGCCTTCTCCTCCAGCGCGCCCGCGAGCTGCTTCAACGACGGGATCAGGTCCTCCACCACGAACTGCGTGGCGGCCAGGTGGATCGAGGTGGGGAACACGTCGTTGCTGGACTGCGACGCGTTGACGTGGTCGTTCGGGTGCACGTCGCGGCCCAGCTCGCGGCTCGCGAGGGTGGCGATGACCTCGTTGGTGTTCATGTTGGACGACGTACCGGAGCCGGTCTGGAACACGTCCACCGGGAACTGGTCGTCGTAGCCGCCCTCGGCGACGTGCGCGGCGGCGGTGGCGATCGCCTGCGCCACGTCCGCGTCGATCACCCCCAGCTCACCGTTCACCAGTGCCGCCGCCCCCTTGATCTGCGCCAGGGCCTTGATCTGGGCCGGTTCCAGCCCGCGCCCCGAGATCGGGAAGTTCTGCACCGCGCGCTGGGTCTGCGCCCGCCACAGTGCCTCGGCGGGCACCTCCACCTCGCCCATCGAGTCGCGTTCGATCCGGTAGCCGGTCGCCTCTGGAGTCGTCACGCCTACCATCCTGCCGCGCCGCCGGTCGGAGTGCAGGGAAAGTGGCGGCCCCCTCAGCCCAGCTCGACCAGCAGCTTCTCGGTGTCCCGCTGGTCCGGCGTCTCGACCTGACGGAACAGCGCCAGCGCACGCCCGGCGTACCGGCGGGCCTGGTCCGGGTCGTCGTGGCGCAGGCATCGCGCGAGGCCGTCCAGGGCGCGGGCCTGCTCGTAGCGCAGGCCCAGCCGCTCGGCGTCGGCTAGCACCCGGCGGTGCAGGTCCAGCGCGCTGGCCACGTCACCCTGGTCGAAGATCGCCCG
Organism: Micromonospora sp. C41; assembly: GCF_018070485.1. NCBI lineage: Bacteria > Bacillati > Actinomycetota > Actinomycetes > Micromonosporales > Micromonosporaceae > Micromonospora > Micromonospora sp. C41. The sequence goes on from NZ_JAGPXP010000028.1 coordinate 46,864, forward strand.
GGCCAGCAGGTTCCGGGAGGCGCACTGCCCGACCAGATCCCCGGCGTCGATCATGGCCACGAGGGCGTCCCGGTGCAGCGAGGCGGCCAGCTCCGGCCGGCCCTCCTCGCGCTCCATCATGCCCAGCTCGTTGAGCAGTTCGCCCTCGCCGTACCGGTTGCCCACCCGGCGCTTGAGCCTCAGGCCGACGCGCAGGAGCCGGCGCGCGGGCCCGTGCTCGCCGCGCCGGTGCCGCGCCATGCTGAGGTGCCCGATCGAGTTGCCGAGCTGCCGCAGGTCGCCGGCCTGCCGTGCGACAGCCATCTGGTTGCGGCACATCCGCACAGCCTCGTCGTACCGGCCGTGCGAGATCAGGGTGAACGAGAGGTTGTTCAGCAGGTTGGACAACCACGACGACTCGCCCGACCGGCGGGCGATCGCCGCGGACTCGGTCAGGAGTTCGATACCCCGCTGGTGCTGCCCGTCGACCGCGTACGCGGTGCCGAGGTTGCCCAGCACCTTGCGCAGCTCGCCCGGCCGGTCGAGCCTGCGGTAGATACCGACCACCGCCTCCAGCCGCCGGATGGCCTCGGCGAACCGCGCCCGGCGGTAGTCCGCCGAGGCGAGATAGTTGAGCATCGTCGCAACGGCCTCCTCGTCGCCCAGGCGCTCGGCGGCCCGCAGACCGATCTGATGCGTCTCGATCAGGTCGTCCAGGCGACCGCCGTAGAAGTTGCTGACCCAGGCGACCCGGGCGAACTGCCAGCTCTGCCGGAGAAAACCCTCGTTCTCCGCCAGCCGGACGAGCGCCGTCAGGGTCGAGCGGTTCTCCTCCAACCATGCTCGGCCGAGGCCGACAGTGGCTGCCACCAGGTCGGGCCGCGCCGGCTCCGGCAGGTCGAACAGGGACGGCTCGGCGCCCGTCTCCAGCGACCGCCCGATGGACGCGGTGACCTGAAGATGGAAGTCGATGAGACGGCCCACCGCCGCCCGCCGCTCGTCGGCGGTCTCGCGTCCGGCGCCGAGCGTGCGCGCGTACTCGCGGATCAGGTCGTGCAGCTGGTAGCGGCCCGGTTCCACCTCCTCGACGAGGTGCGCGTCGACAAGTTCGTCGAGCGCGTCCTGCGCCTGCGGCAGCAGCAGGTCGGCGAGCGCGGCCGGCACCCGGTTGTCGACACACTGACCCGGGTGCAGGCCCAGCAGGCGGAAGACCCGCTGCGCGAGCGGCGACACCTGCTCGTACGACAACGCGAAGGCGCCGGCCACCGACCGCTCTCCCGCGACCAGCTCGGCCAGCGGGTCGGACGCGCCGGCCAGCCGCTCCGCCAGGTCGGCCACCCGCCACCGCGGCCGGTGCGCGAGCCGGGCCCCGGCCAGCCGCAGGGCCAGCGGAAGGTGTCCGCAGCGGCGGGCCACCTCCATCGCCGCCTCGGGCTCGGCGGCCACCCTCTCCGCGCCGGCCACGCGGGCCAGCAGCTCGACCGCCTCGTCGGCGTCGAGTACCGGCAGCGAGGACGGGCGGCCCGAGTCCAGGCCGATCAGGCGACGACGGCTGGTGATCAGTATCAGGCAGTCCGGACCGTTGGGCAGCAGCGGTGCGACCTGGCCGGCGTCGGCCGCGTTGTCGAGCACCACCACGGCCCGACGCCCGGCCAGCTCGGAACGCCACATCGCCAGCCGGTCCGTCGGGTCGGCCGGCACCCGTTCAGCCGGCACGCCGAGCTGCCGGAGCAGGGTGGCGGCGGCCACTGTCGTACTGAGCGGGCTGCGGTCGCTGTGCCCGTGCAGGTCGATGAAGAGCTGCGCGTCGGGGAACCGGCCGGCCACAGCGGTCGCCACCTGCACGGCCAGCGTGGTCTTGCCGCTGCCCGCCATGCCGTCGACGAGCTGGACCCGGCTACCCTCCTCGACCTCCCGCACCAGCCGGGCCACTGTCTGCTGCCGCCCGGTGAAGTCGCTGATCGCGCGCGGCAGCGCCCGCACCGGCGCGGCAACCCGGCTCTCCGGGCCGCTCAGCGCCAGGTCGCCGGCGAGTATCCGCTGGTGCAGCTCCTGCAACGCGGCACCCGGCTCGATGCCCAGCTCCTCGGCGTAGATCCGCCGCCCTTCCCGGTAGACAGCCAGCGCGTCCGCGTGGCGGCCGACCGCCGACAGGGCCAGCATCAACTGCCCCCGCAACCGTTCCCGCAGCGGCTCGCGCTCGACCGCCTCGGTGAGCTCGTCGACCAGCTCGGGCGCCCGGCGCAGCCGCAACTCGATGTCGACGCAGTCCTCCAGCGCGGCGAGCCGCTGTTCGTCGAGCGCCTGCGCCCGCCGCCGCACGCTACGGGCGGGGATGCCGGCCAGCACCGGCCCACGCCACAACGCCAGCGCGTCCCGGTAGTTCTGACGCGCCTCGATCAGCCGGCCCGCTTCGGCGTTCCGGCGGGCCGCCTCCACACCGTTGGCGAACACCTCTGCGTCGAGGTCGCCCGGCTCGATCCGGATGCCGTATCCGGCCGGGTCGGTGACGATGGTCACGGTGGGCAGGCCGAGCGCCGCGAACCGCTGCCGCAGTCGAGACACGCAGATCTGGAGCTGGGTCCGCGCGGTCGCCGGGGGACGGTCCTCCCACACGGCGTCGATCAGGTCCTCGGTCGGCACCACCAGGCCCGGACGCAGCAGAAACATGGCGAGGACGATTCGATCTCGACCCGCGGTGACGGTGGCTTCACCGCCGCCGACCCGCAGGGGCCCCAAGATTCCGAACCGCACCGCGCTCCCCCGACCGCCGTATCAACCCTGCAGCAGCGTAGCCCGGCGGTCACCGAGCGCCGCGCCGAGGCGATAGCGATCCGATAGCGGCGGCGCACAGACTCGGTGCGGGTTGCCGATGACGGCATCCGACGGGGGCGGTGCGCCTGTCCGGTGGTCCGACCGGGCAGGCGCACCGATGTCTGTGCGTCTGAACTCAGCGGCGGCCGACGGTGAGCACCGGCTTGGTGACCTCGGCGAAGAAGTCGTTGCCCTTGTCGTCGACGACGATGAAGGCGGGGAAGTCCTCCACCTCGATCTTCCAGACCGCCTCCATGCCCAGCTCGGCGTATTCGAGCACCTCGACGTGCTTGATGCAGTCCTGGGCGAGGCGGGCGGCCGGGCCACCGATCGAGCCGAGGTAGAACCCGCCGTGGGCCTGGCAGGAGCGGGTGACCTGGGCGGACCGGTTGCCCTTGGCGAGCATCACCATCGAGCCGCCGGCCGCCTGGAACTTCTCCACGTACGCGTCCATCCGGCCGGCCGTGGTGGGGCCGAACGAGCCGGAGGCGTAGCCCTCGGGGGTCTTGGCCGGGCCGGCGTAGTAGACCGCGTGGTCGCGCAGGTACTGCGGCATCGGCTCGCCCGCGTCCAGCCGCTCGGCGATCTTCGCGTGCGCGATGTCCCGGGCCACGACCAGCGGGCCGGTCAGCGACAGCCGGGTCTTCACCGGGTACTTCGACAGCTCGGCCCGGATCTCGTCCATCGGCCGGTTCAGGTCGACGCGGACGACCTCCTCGGTCTCCAGCGTCTCGTCGGTCACGTCGGGCAGGTAGCGCGCCGGGTCGGTCTCCAGGCGTTCCAGCCAGACGCCGGACGGGGTGATCTTCGCCACCGCCTGCCGGTCCGCGGAGCAGGACACCGCGATCGCCACCGGGCAGGAGGCGCCGTGCCGGGGCAGCCGGACCACCCGTACGTCGTGGCAGAAGTAGCGGCCACCGAACTGCGCGCCGATGCCGAAGTTACGGGTCAGCTCCAGCACCTCGGCCTCCAGCTCCAGGTCGCGGAAGCCGTGCGCGCTCATCGAGCCCTCGGTGGGGAGCGCGTCGAGGTACTTCGCGGAGGCGTACTTGGCGGTCTTCAGCGCGTACTCCGCCGAGGTGCCGCCGATGACGATGGCCAGGTGGTACGGCGGGCAGGCCGCGGTGCCGATGAGCCGGAGCTTCTCCTCCAGGAACTGCATCATCCGCGTCGGGTTCAGCAGGGCCTTGGTCTCCTGGTAGAGGTAGGACTTGTTGGCCGAGCCGCCGCCCTTGGCCATGAAGAGGAACTTGTACGCGTCGGCGTGGCCGTCCGGGTCCTCGGCGTACAGCTCCACCTGGGCGGGCAGGTTGCTGCCGGTGTTCCGCTCGTCCCACATGGTCAGCGGGGCGAGCTGCGAGTAGCGCAGGTTCAGCCGGGTGTACGCCTGGTAGACGCCGCGCGAGATCGCCTCCGCGTCGGTGCCGTCGGTGAGCACGTGCCGCCCGCGCTTGCCCATCACGATCGCGGTGCCGGTGTCCTGACACATCGGCAGCACACCGCCGGCCGCGATGTTGGCGTTGCGCAGCAGGTCGAGCGCGACGAACCGGTCGTTCGGCGAGGCCGCCGGGTCGTCGATGATCGAGCGGAGCTGGGCCAGGTGGGCCGGGCGCAGGAAGTGGGCGATGTCGTGCATCGCCTCGGCCGTCAGCGCGGTGAGCGCGCCCGGATCGACGGTCAGGAACCGGCGTCCACCCGGGCCGTTGACGACGTCCACGCCCTCATCGGTGACCAGGCGGTATTCCGTCAGGTCGGGGCCGGTCGGCAGCAGGGGTGCGTACGAGAAGGCGGCGGCACTGCTCATGACCGAAAAGCCTAGGGCAGAGCCGTCGATCGGTGACACCCGCAGGTGGGGTCGCGGCCCGACCTCTCACCCGCTGTCACTTACCGTCGACGCAGAGTTCCCGCTTTGGGCCGCAACTGCCCTGGTCGCCGGGCGGCCGCCAGCTGCCCCCGGGGTTCGGCGCCACCGGCGCGTCGCCCTGCCCCGGCCCGGGCGCGCCGGTCGTGCCGGCGCCCCAGCGGACGTACCCGATCTCCCGGCCCTCACCGATGATCATGCCGTTGGGGCCGACCGCCAGCGCGTTCGCCGCGGTCCGCAGCTCGACCAGGACGCGGCCCTCGCGCGGCTCGACCGCGATCAGCCGAGACGGCTTCTCCTCGCTGATCAGCGCCGCGTACGGGGTGAGCGCGGCGCCGCTCTTACCGCCCGCCGGCCGGGTCCACCGGGTCCGGTCCGCCGACAGCTCCCGCCCCAGCAGCGACTCCTTGTCGGCGCTGCGCACTACGGCGTAGCGGTCGTCCACGGCGAGCAGCTTCTCACCGTCCGCGCCGACCTGGAGCAGACGGCCGTCGTACCCGTCGAGCACCGCCTCACGCCCGTCCGGGGCGACACCGATCAGGACGTTGCGCGCGCCCTGCGGGTCCTCCCGCTGTACGCAGCCGGCGTAGTCGGCCGTACGCAGGTTGATCCCGGTCCGACGCCACACCTGCTGACCCGTCGCCGGGTCGACTGCCGTGACGGTGTAGTAGCAGCTCCCGTCGCGGGAGGTGGCCGCGATCCGGAGCAGCCGGCCGCCGACCACCGCCAGCCGCTCCTCCCGGCCCGGCTCGACGTTCTGCAGCACCCGGCCGGTCGCGGTGTCCACCACGTGTACCCGGCCGTCGACCGGGAAGCCGAGCAGCGGCGGTACCGCCTCCGGCCCGGCCACCCCGCCGTCGATCCGGGTGGCGCCCAGCCGCCGCGTACCGAGCAGCTCCGGGTTGTCGGCGAGCACGCCGCTGTGCACGCCGGGCAGGAACGCGCTCCACAGCGGAGCGGTGCCGCGCGGCTCCCAGGCCCGCAACGTGCAGTCCGTGGCCCGCACGCAGTAGGCGTCCAGCAGCAGGTTCCGGTACGTCCAGACGGCGATCGCCCGATCGTCGCGACGCCGGGTCACGCCGCTGACTGGGTCGAGCACCTCGTACCCCTTGTCCAGCAGCTTGCCCACGGCGACGACCGGGTCCCGGTCGCCGCCCGCGACCGCCGACCAGTCGGCCTTGCGCTCCCAGAGCTGGCGGCCGTCGGCGAGGCTGCGCGCCTCGACGCGGGTGCGCTGCTCGACGATCACCGTGTCGCCGGCGATGGTGACGCTGCGCGGGGTGCCGCCGACGCGCTGCTGCCAGACCACGTCCGGCTCGGAGATCGGCTTGCTGCGGTCGACCCAGTCCCACAGCGCCGGGAACGGGTTCCAGACGCCTGTCGCGGCGAGTACGACCACGGTGACGAGCCCGAGCAGCAACCAGCCGCGTACCCCTAGGCCCTTCACACCGCACACGGTAGCGACGATCACCGGTCCCCCGGGTCGCGCGCGGGGCGTGTCGCAGCGCTTCTTGCCCGGGCAGGTGTTAATAAGGGGCCCTTCCACCTCCGCAGGCGTTAACAGGGGGCCCTTCCTTACCCCCGGGCGGCGGAGCGGACCAGCGGCAGCGTGCGGTACGGGATCTGCTCGGCCAGCGCGATGATGGTGGACGCGCGCCGGATCCCCTCGGAGGCGACGATCTGGTCGATGACCCGCTGGAGGTCGGTGTTCGACCGGGCGACGATGCGGCAGAGCAGGTCGCTGGAGCCGGTGATGGTGTGCGCCTCCAGCACCTCGGGAATCGCGGCCAGGTGCGCGGTGACCTGGTCGTGGCCGTGCCGCTGGCTGATCTCCAGCGTGACGAAGCTGGTCACCCCGAAGCCGATCGCGGCGGGCGTGATGTCCGGCCCGAACCCGGTCACCACGCCGCGGCCGACCAGCTTGTCCAGCCGGGCCTGAACCGTGCCGCGGGCCACGCCGAGCCGCCGGGAGCACTCCAGCACCCCGATCCGCGGTTCCTCCGCCAGCAGTTCGATCAAGCGCGCGTCCAGCTCGTCCAGCTGTACATCCTGACCAGTGTTCATGGTGTCCGACGGTACCGAATGCACAACCTGACCAGGAATAACGCCAACTGTTGCCCAACTCACCGTGCGCCGTAGATCCTCCCCGGAAGAGCACATCCACGGCGGCCCACGAGGCCGGCCGGTACGCGAGGGAGGCCACCATGACCCAGGCGATCGACCGACCCCAGTCGACCGAGGAGGTCGACGTCGACGCTCTCGTCGGCGCCGTCGACCACGACATCAGCCGCGACCCGTTCCCGGTCAAGGGCATGGACCACGTCCACTTCCTGGTCGGCAACGCCAAGCAGGCCGCGCACTACTACTCGACCGCGTTCGGCATGACCTGCGTGGCGTACCGGGGGCCGGAGCAGGGCTACCGCGACCACGCGCAGTACGTCCTGACCAGCGGTTCGGCCCGCTTCGTGCTGACCGGCGCGGTCCGCCCGGACGCCGACGGCGCCGAGCACGTGGCGAAGCACAGCGACGGCGTCTCCGACATCGCGCTGGAGGTGCCGGACGTGGACGCCGCGTACGCGCACGCCGTCGCGCAGGGCGCCACCGGCCTGGTCGAGCCGCACGACGTCAGCGACGAGCACGGCACCGTGCGGATGGCGTCCATCGCCGCGTACGGCGACACCCGGCACAGCCTGATCGACAGGTCCCGCTACACCGGCCCGTTCCTGCCCGGCTTCGTGGCCCGCGGCCCGATCGTGGACCGGCAGCCGATGATCGACGCCGGCCTCCAGCCGAAGCGCTTCTTCCAGGCCGTCGACCACGTGGTCGGCAACGTGGAGCTGGGCCGGATGGACGAGTGGGTCGAGTTCTACAAGCGCGTCATGGGCTTCTCGAACATGGCCGAGTTCATCGGCGACGACATCGCCACCGACTACTCGGCGCTGATGAGCAAGGTCGTCGCCAACGGCACCCGCAAGGTGAAGTTCCCGCTCAACGAGCCGGCCGTGGCCCGCAAGAAGTCGCAGATCGACGAGTACCTGGAGTTCTACCAGGGCCCCGGCGCCCAGCACATCGCGGTGGCCACCAACGACATCCTGGCCAGCGTGGACGCCATGCGCGCGGCGGGCGTCGAGTTCCTGGACACCCCGGACTCCTACTACGAGGACCCGGAGCTGCGCGCCCGCATCGGCAACGTCCGGGTGCCGATCGAGGAGCTGCAGTCCCGCAAGATCCTGGTCGACCGGGACGAGGACGGCTACCTGCTCCAGATCTTCACCAAGCCGGTGCAGGACCGTCCCACCGTCTTCTTCGAGCTGATCGAGCGGCACGGCTCCCTCGGCTTCGGCAAGGGCAACTTCAAGGCCCTGTTCGAGGCGATCGAGCGGGAGCAGGAGAAGCGCGGCAACCTGTAACACTGTCGGCGTGACCCAGCCTCCCCCGAACCCGACGCCGCCGCCTGCCGGGCCTGCACCCGCGGGCGGCGGCTTCGCGCCGCCCACCGGGCCCGCGGTGCCCGCGCAGCACGTTCCTCCGGGGTACGCCGGCCCGCCCGGCTACCCGCCGCCCGGTTACCCCCCACCGGGGTACGCCCCGAGGCCCCTCCCGCCCCCGGTGGCGCCGAACGGGCAGCCGCTGGCGAGCTTCGGTGACCGGCTGATCGCCTACCTGATCGACACCGCCGTCGCGATGGCGGTGACGATGGTGCTGTTCCTGCCGGTCTTCGCCCTCGTCTTCGTCCGGATGATCGACGAGATCGAGCAGGCGGGCCCGAACGGTCCCGACCCGGCCGAACTCTGGACCGGCGTGTTCCTGCCGCTGCTCGCCGCCGAGCTCGGGGTCCTGCTGCTGATGCTCGTCTTCTACTGGGTCTACCACGTCGAGTACGCCCGCCGGACCGGCCAGACGCTGGGCAAGAAGGTGATGAAGCTGCGGATCGTGCCGGTGCAGCCGGACGCCGCGCTGAGCCGGGGCATGCTCGGCAAGCGCTGGGCCGTCGAGTTCGCCGGCGGGATGTTCGTGCCGTTCCTCAACTACCTCGACGGTTTCTGGCAACTGTGGGACAAGCCCTGGCAGCAGTGCCTCCACGACAAGTTCGCCGGAACGGTCGTCGTTAAGGTTGGCCCGTGAGCGCGAGGAGTGAGCCGGGCCTGCGAGCCCCGCAGTCGCGAACTGAGGGGAGCACTGTGAGCGCGAGGAGTGAGCCGGGCCTGCGAGCCCCGCAGTCGGGAACAAGGACGGCGCTGTGAGCTTGGAACCTGGATGGTACGTCGACCCCGCCGACCCGGAGACCCGCCGCTGGTGGGACGGCGAGGGCTGGATCGGCGCGCCGATCCCGGTCGACGTCACCCCGCCCGACGGTCCACCGCCCGCCGAACCCGAGCCGGCCGCCGCCGCGACGCCCGGTGCCGGGACGGGTAGCGGGTCCGAGGTCGCCCCGTCGTCCGGCGCGCCCGCCCAGCCGGGCGGACCGTGGCCGGGCCAGCCGGGCCAACCGGGTCAGGCCGGCCCGTGGCCCGGACAGCCCGGTCCCTGGCCGGGACAGCCGGGGCAGCCGGGACAGCCCGGACAGCCGGGGCCGGGCGGCCCGTGGCCGCGGCAGCCCGGTCAGGCCGGGCCGGCGCCGCAGGGACCGCCGCCGGGCTGGCCGTACCCGCACTGGCCGGGCGCGCAGCCGATTCCGCGCCCGCACGGGCTGCCGCTCGCCTCGTACGGCGCGCGGCTGGTCGCCCGCCTGATCGACTTCGGCGTGGTGTTCCTGCTCAACGCGGTGGTGAACGGCTGGTTCGTCTGGCGCTACTTCGAGGCCGTCGCGCCGTACCTGCGTGAGTCGGTGCGCCGCGCGATGAACGGTGACACCTCCACCGAGGGGCTGCCCCAGATCGACGACCAGGCCGGTGGCCTCCAGATCGCCATCCTGGTGATCGCCACCGCGCTCTGGTACGCCTACGAGGTGCCGTCGATGGCGGCGCGCGGGCAGACGTTCGGCAAGCGGCTGATGGGCGTACGCGCGCTGCCGGTCGAGGCGGACCAGCCGCTCGGCTTCGGCCGGGCCACCCGGCGCTGGAGCACGCTCGGCCTGCCCACGCTGCTCTGGTACTGCTGCGGGCTCGGTCTGCTGCTGCAGCTCATCGACGCGGTCTCGCCCCTGTTCGACCAGCCGCTGCGCCAGGCCCTGCACGACAAGCGGGCGCAGACGGTGGTGGTCCAGCTTCCCCGTAAGCGGCCCGACCCCCGTACCACCCCGCGCGACCGCGCCGACACCCCGGGAGACACCCCATGACCGAGACCGGACGCCACCAGCCTCCGCTGCGGCTCACCCGCGCCGACCTGGACGCGTTGCCCAACTACGTGCCCGGCCGCAGCCCGGCCGACCTGGCGCGGGAGCTGGGTTTGCCCGAGGCGATCAAGCTGGCCAGCAACGAGGTGCCCTACGGCCCGCTGCCCGGCGTGGTGGAGGCGGTCGCCGAGGCGGTGGCGGGTTCGCACCGCTACCCGGACATGGGCGTGGTGGCGCTGCGTCAGGCGCTCGCCGAGCGGTACGGCGTGGACGCCGACCGGATCGCCACCGGCTGCGGCTCGGTGGCGCTGGCCGAGCACCTGGTCCGCGCCACCTGCCTGCCCGGTGACGAGCTGCTCTACTCGTGGCGCTCCTTCGAGGCGTACCCGATCATCGCGGCGACCAGCGGCGCGACCAGCGTGCGGGTGCCGAACGACGCCGGCCACGGTCACGACCTCACCGCGATGGCGGCGGCGGTGACCGACCGGACCCGGATGATCCTGGTCTGCAACCCGAACAACCCGACCGGTACGGCGGTGCGCCGGGCGGAGCTGGACCGCTTCCTCGACGCGGTGCCGGACGACGTGCTCGTGGTGATCGACGAGGCGTACCGGGAGTTCGTCACCGACCCGGAGGTGCCGGACGGCCTGACCTACCTGGACCGGCCGAACGTGGCGGTGCTGCGCACGCTGTCCAAGGCGTGGGGCCTGGCCGGCCTGCGGATCGGCTGGCTGGTCGCGGCGCCGGAGGTGGCCGCCGCCGTGCGCAAGGTGGTCACGCCGTTCTCCACCAGCATGGCCGCCCAGGCCGGCGCGCTGGCCGCGCTGGCGCAGGCCGACGAGGTGGAGCGGCGCTGCGCGCTGGTAGTGGCCGAGCGGGACCGGGTCACCGAGGCGCTGCGCAAGTTCGTCCCGGACGTGCCGGAGAGCCAGGCCAACTTCGTCTGGCTGCCGCTCGGCGAGCGGGCGGTGGAGTTCGGCCGGGCGTGCGAGGCGCGCGGCGTGATCGTCCGCCCGTTCCCGGGCGACGGCGTCCGGGTCACCATCGGCACCCCCGCCGAGAACGACGCGTTCCTGGCGGTGGCCGAGTCCGCCCTGGCCTGACCGGGGCGCGCCCGGGGCCGGTCCGTCAACCCCCTACGGACCGGCCCTGGGCGTCTCCTCCGACAACAATAGTGGCTTTTGTCCGTTTTGCAGGCCGAACCGCCGGTCAGGTGGCGGCGAGCAGCACCGGCTCGGCCATCAGGAAGTAGCCCTGGTCGTCGTCCTCCGGCGTGGCGCTCTCCCGCAGCCGTTCCACGGCGACGTAGCCGTCCACCGCGTACGCCCGGCCCGGCCGCCAGCCGATCCCGTCCCGCCCGACGTCGAGCACGAAACTGGACCGGGTCGCGCCGGTGAGCGGGTCGACGGTGACCAGCTCCCGCCGGTCGGTCAGCAGGTGCACCCGCCCCGGCTCGGTCGCGAGCACCCGGGCCGGGTGGATGTCCGCCCTGCGCCACAGCTCCGCGCCGGTACGCGCCGAACGCCCGACCACCACCGGGCCGGACGTGTCCACCACCCGCTCGCCGTCCAGCACCGTGTCCATCGCGTCCAGGCCCGGCGCGGCGCTCGGCTCGCCCGGGTCGGTCACCAGCCAGCCCTTGCCGCCCGCACCGCCCGGCCCGGCGGTGCGCAACCCGCGGCAGCCGGAGTGCCCGTGCGGGCAGCCGACCGGCGTGACCACGAGCTGATCCGGCGCGTCCGGGGGACGCCAGCGGGTCCGCACCGTGCCGGTCGCCGCGTCCCGCAGCTCGACCACGGGCGGCCCCTCGCAGCTGTCCACCCCGACCACTTCGCCGCTGGCTGTCGTACCCACGTCGGCCCGGCAGTCGCGGGGCAGGTCGGCGCGCCAGAGCCGGCGCCCGTCGGCGAGGTCGTACCCGCCGACCCCGCCGGGACCCGCCGACACCAGCACGGATCGGCCGGCGGCACGAGCGACGTGCAGCCCGGCCGGGTCCCAGACCGTGCCGGCGTAGGTCCGCCTCGGCTCCGGCACCGGCCCCGGCTCCGGGCCGTCGGCCCGCCAGGCGACCCGTCCGGTACGCGCGTCCAGTGCCACCAGCTTCCCGTCGGACCAGCGGCTGACCACCGTGGTGTCCTGGGCGAGCACCCCGGTCAACGTGGCCGGCCAGCGACGGTACGACCAGAACGGGGTGACCCGGTGCCGCCCGGTGACCGGCTGGTCCGCGTACACCTGACGGGCGCCCGCGTAGACGCGCAGCCGGCCGTCGACGACGAGCGGCGCCACCGGCAGCCGCCCGATCACCCCGGCGGTCGGCGCGGGCGCCGCCGGGTACGGCTCCCGGGCGACGGTCTCGACCTCGGCCGGCGCCAGCACCCGGACCACCACGGCGACCGTCGCCGCGACGGCGAGTACCGCCACCAGCGCCACCACGGCCCGCCGCCTCGCGGCCTTCGCCATCCGTCACCTCCGACCCGGCACCCTACCGGCCAGGTCCGGGCCGGGCGCGGCGAGCGGCCAGGTCGGCTCAGGCGGCCTCGGAGGACCGGGCCGGTCCGGCGGCCAGCGCCAGGTCGGCCAGGTCGCGTCGGAGCGCGCCCTCCACCGCGCGGGCGGCCAGGCCGCCGAGAATCAGGGCCAGCACCCGGCCGTACGGGCGGGTCGGCGCCGCCTCCTGCTCGACCGTGACCTCGGTGCAGCCGCGGCGTCGCCGCTCGACGGTGCGCAGCGTCCAGGTGATGCGGTAGTCCGCGCCGGCGCCGCGCGAGCCGAGCACCAGGCGGCTCGGGGCGACCGCCTCGATCACCTCGAACTCCTCCGGTTCGGCGCCGCCGTCCGGCCGGACGCGGGTCTCCCGCCAGGTCGAGCCGGGCCCGAACCCGCCGCCGCCGAGGACCTCGACCGCGCTCACCGCCGAGAGCCAGTCGGCGCGGGCCGGGAGGTCGGTCAGCAGGCGCCACAGGTCGGCGGCCTGCGCTTCGATGAATGCGGACACCGTGACCGTCGACATGGCACCTCCCGTGTCGTACACGGTACGGGCCGTGACCGGAAACGGGGAGCCTCGCTGTGACATTTCCACCGCCGGTGCCCCGATCGTCGGGGCACCGGGGTGTGGCACTGACGGTCAGCCGCGGAACGAACCGCCCCGCAGCGCGGTGACGAACGCGGCCCAGCCCGGGGGGCTCACCGCGAGCGCCGGGCCGTCCGGGTCCTTGGAGTCGCGTACGCCCACCACGCCGTGCGCGGCGACCACGTTCGTCGCCACCTCGACGCAGAGGCCCTGATCGTTCGAGCGGCTGCTGGTGCGCCAGACGGCGCCGGTCAACTCGGTCATGCTCGTCCTTCCTGTTCGGCTACCCGGGTACGCCCCCCGACCCGGCACCATCGGCGGCTCCGTTCCGGCCGGGAGCCGCCGTCCGGGGCGTACGTGATCCGGAGCGATAAACGCGGAAGGAAACGGCCCCGGTCGCACATCGGGTGCGACCGGGGCCGTTCGGGATGGCAGAACTCAGCGGGCCGGGAGGATCGTCCCGGTGACCTCGCCCAGCGCGACAGTGGTGCCGTCCGGGCCGGGCGCGGTGGCGGTGATCGTCACCGTGTCGCCGTCCTCCAGGAACGTCCGCTCGCTGCCGTCGGCGAACTTGACCGGCTCGGACCCGCCCCAGGTCAGCTCCAGGAACGACCCGACCTGGCCGCGCTCCGGACCGGAGACGGTGCCGGAGGCATAGAGATCACCGGTACGCAGCGACGCGCCGTTGACGGTGAGGTGGGCGAGCTGCTGCGCCGGGGTCCAGTACATGCCGGCGAACGGCGGCTCGGCGACCCGCTCGCCGTTCCACTGCACCGACAGCGTCAGGTCCAACCCGAGGTGCGGCGTGTCGCGCAGGTAGTCCTGCACCGGCGGGTCCTGGTCCGGCGCGGGTACGAACGCGTCGGCGAGCGCCTCCAGCGGCGTCACCCAGGCCGAGACGGACGTGGCGAACGACTTGCCGAGGAACGGCCCGAGCGGCTGGTACTCCCAGGCCTGGATGTCCCGGGCCGACCAGTCGTTGACGAGCACCACGCCGAAGACGTGGTCGGCGAAGTCGGCCACCGGCACCCGCTCGCCCAGCCGGCTCGGCACGCCCACCACGAAGCCCACCTCGGCCTCGATGTCCAGCCGTACCGACGCGCCGGTGGTCGGGCCCTGCGCGCTGGCGCGCTGCCCGGTCGGGCGGATCACCGGGGTGCCGGAGACGACCACGGTGCCGGCCCGGCCGTGGTAGCCGATCGGCACGTGCTTCCAGTTCGGCAGCAGCGGCGGCTGGCCGGGCCGGAAGATCTGCCCGACGTTCGAGGCGTGGTGCTCCGAGGAGTAGAAGTCGACGTAGTCGGCCACCTCGAACGGCAGCGCCATCTCGACCTCGCGCAGCGGCACCAGCAGCGGCTCGACCGCCGCCCGGTGCTCCGGTTCGGTGAGCAGCTCGACGACCCGCTGCCGGACCGCCGTCCACTGCGGGCGGCCGAGCGCCATGAAGGCGTTGAGCGTCGGCCGGCCCAGCGCCCCGCCGGCCAGCACCAGACCGGCGGCCTCCGCGCCGGCCAGGTCCAGCGCGAAGTCACCGATGCGGACGCCGATACGCGGCTCGCCCTCGCCGTGCCGGAACACGCCGTACGGCAGGTTCGTCACCCCGTACGGCGACCCCGCCGCCCCTGGTACCCAGGTCATGCCGTGCCGGCCGGGCACGCCCTCACGGCCCTCGCTCCGCTCGGTGCGTTCAGTCATGCCGTGCAGACTGGGCACGCCCTCACGGCCCTCGCTCCGCTCGGTGCGTTCGGTCATGCCTCGAAGCCTCCGTTCACCAGCCCCAGCCGGATCAGATCGGTAAGTGGTTCGGAGATGCTGCACGAGCCGTACCCGACCCAGAGCGGGCGCTCGGCGTCGCGGTGCGCCCGCGCCGGCTCGACCACACGGACCGGGTCGGTGGCGGCGAGCAGCTCGGCCACGCCGTCCACCTCGGCGCCCCCGACCGCGGCGAGCGTGGCGCCCAGCACGTTGACGAAACCGTGGTGGTTGAAGCCGGTCTCCGGGTCGCGGTGCCGGATCGCGTGGTGCAGCCCGGCGGTGAGCTTGAACGGCAGCTTACGGTCCCGGCAGGCGCAGATCACCGCGGCCAGCTCGACCGGGGTGGGGAACAGCTCGGCGGCGAGCCCGCCGGTACGGAACTTGGCGGCCACCGGCAGCCCGCCCGCGCGCGCCTCGGCGAGCGTGTCGAGCGCGCCCATCAGCCCGAAGGTCAGCGGGATCTCCGCGTAGACGGCGGTGCCGTCGAGCCGGTCGGCGAGCGCGACCAGTTCGGACAGCCCGGGTTGCGGGTCCTCGCCGCGCTTGGCGACCGGCGCCTCGATCTGCCGGGCGGTCACCCCGTCGGGCGCGAGCGCGTCCAGCGCCTGCGGGAGCTGGTCCAGGCCGGTGTCGCCGATCAGCCCGATGACCAGCCCTTCGGCCGGGTCCACCAGGCCGCGCAGCGACCCGCGCTGGATCTCCGAAGCGGGCAGCAGCAGCGGGCCGACCATGTCGGCGTACCAGGCGGCGCGGTGGGTGCGGTGCGCGGTCACCGCGTCGGGCAGCGCGGCGTTTCCGGGCGGAAAGACCGCGGCGTCGTCCACCAGGCCGGAGAGGAGGCGGGGCACCTGCGTTGACACGAGACAAGAATGTACGGGACGCTACGAGGAACGGACAACAGCGTCCGATTATCGGACGCCACCGGCCGGAGAACGGGACATATCGGGAGGCGAAATGCCGTACTACCGCAGCGTCGGCGACGTGCCGCGCAAGCGCCACACCCAGTTCCGCCAGCCCGACGGCACGCTCTACGCGGAGGAACTGGTCGGCCAGGAGGGCTTCTCCTCCGACTCGTCGCTGCTCTACCACCGCCACGCGCCGACCGCGATCCTCGCCGCCGAGGAGTACGCCCCGCCCACCGTCACCCGCGTGCCGAACCTGCCGCTCAAGCCGCGTCACCTGCGCACGCACAAGCTCGACGGCACCGGCGCGGACCCGGTGCTCGGCCGGCAGTACCTGCTCGCCAACGACGACGTACGCATCGCGTACGTGCTCGCCGACCGCCCGTCACCGCTGTTCCGCGACGCCACCGGCGACCACTGCCTCTACCTGGAGGCCGGGTCGATGCGGGTGGAGTCGCCGTTCGGCGTGCTCGACGCGGTCGCGGGCGACTACGTCGTCATCCCCACCTCGACCATCCACCGCCTCGTGCCCACGGGCGACGAACCGACCCGGCTGCTCGCCGTGGAGGCGTCCGGCCACATCGGCCCGCCCAAGCGCTACCTCTCCGTACGCGGCCAGTTCCTGGAGCACGCGCCCTACTGCGAGCGCGACGTCCGGGGACCGGACACGCCGCTGCTCGTCGACGGCGAGGAGGTGGAGGTGCTCGTCAAGCACCGCCGCGGGTGGACGAGGTACGTCTACGCCAACCACCCGTTCGACGTGGTCGGCTGGGACGGGCACATGTACCCGTGGGCGTTCTCCATCCACGACTTCGAGCCGATCACCGGGCGGATCCACCAGCCGCCGCCCGTGCACCAGACGTTCCAGGGCCCGAACTTCGTGATCTGCTCGTTCGTGCCGCGCAAGGTGGACTACCACCCGGCCGCCATCCCGGTGCCGTACAACCACCACAACGTCGACTCCGACGAGATGCTGTTCTACACCGGCGGCAACTACGAGGCCCGGCGCGGCTCCGGCATCGAGCAGGGCTCGATCTCGCTGCACCCGTCCGGCTTCACCCACGGCCCCCAGCCGGGCGCGGCCGAGCGCTCGATCGGCGCGGAGTTCTTCGACGAGCTGGCGGTCATGGTGGACACGTTCCGCCCGCTCGACCTCTGCGACGCGGCCGCCGACTGCGAGGACGACGGCTACGCCTGGACCTGGGCACGCAAGCCCTGACGTACGCGAAAAGGGGCCGCGCCCGGCACGGACGCGGCCCCTTCGCACGCGGTCGTCAGAACGTCGAGGCGTCGATGACGAAGCGGTAGCGCACGTCGGAGGCGAGCACCCGCTCGTACGCCTCGTTGATCTTCTCGGCTCCAATGACCTCGATCTCGGCGCCCAGCCCGTGCTCGGCGCAGAAGTCGAGCATCTCCTGGGTCTCCGCGATGCCGCCGATGTTCGACCCGGCGAACGACCGGCGGGCCGGGATCAGCGAGAACGCGTGCACCGACAGCGGATCCTCGGGCGCGCCCACGTTGACCAGCGTCCCGTCCACCGCGAGCAGCCGCAGGTACGCGTCCATGTCGAGGGTCGCGCTGACCGTGTTGATGATCAGGTCGAACGAGTTGGCCAGCTCACGGAACGTCTCCTCGTCCGAGGTGGCGTAGTAGTGGTCGGCACCGAGCCGCAGCCCGTCCTCCCGCTTCTTCAGCGACTGCGACAGCACAGTCACCTCGGCGCCCATCGCGTGGGCCAGCTTCACGGCCATGTGGCCGAGACCGCCCATGCCGATCACCGCAACCCGGGTGCCCGGCCCGGCGTTCCAGTGCCGCAGCGGCGAGTACGTGGTGATGCCGGCGCAGAGCAGCGGCGCGGCGGCGTCCAGCTCGATGCCGTCCGGGATGCGCAGCACGAAGTCCTCGGTGACCACGATGGCCTGCGAGTAGCCGCCCTGGGTCGGCTTGCCGTCCCGCCCCACCCCGCCGTACGTGCCGGTGCTGCCCTTCAGGCAGTACTGCTCCAGCCCCTTGCGGCAGTTGTCGCACTCCCGGCAGGAGTCGACCAGGCAGCCGACGCCGACCCGGTCGCCGACGGCGAACTTCGTGACCGCCGAGCCGACCTCACGCACCACGCCCGCGATCTCGTGGCCGACCACGATCGGGTAGCGGGTCGGGCCCCACTCGCTGCGCGCGGTGTGGATGTCGGAGTGACAGATGCCGGAGAACTTGATGTCGATGAGAACGTCGTCCGGGCCGAGATCCCGCCGCTCGATGGTGGTCGGGACGAGCGGTTCGGTCGCGGACGTCGCCGCGTAGGCATTGACGGTGAGCACGGGTCCCCGCATTCCTTGAGCCGGTGTTTCCGGTCCTCCTACCCTCTCACCGGCGAGCGAACGCGGTGAGTCCGGCCACCACCGACGCGGTCACCACCCCGGCCAGCGGCCACGGGCTGCCGACCAGCGCGTACACGAGAAGCAGCAGCACCGCGGCGGCGGCCGCCCAGACCGGCACGGCCAGGCCGCGCGACATCGCCTCCCGCAGGCCGGGCCGCCACGTCGCCGGACGCCGCAGCAGCACCGCCACGCCGGCCACCGACAGCGCCGCGAACAGCCGGGACGCGCCGGACGAGGCCGGGGCCAGGACGCCGGCCAGCAGGCTCGCGAGCAGCGACCAGCCGGCCACCGACAGCAGGAGCCGCCGGATCCCGTCGTCCACGGTCCGGACCGGGTCGGGCCGGGCCACCGGCAGGTCCGCCAGCGCGGTCAGGTGCTCCAGCGTCTCGGCGTAGCGGCGTCGCTCCAGCCGGGCCACGCCCACGTCCTGCCCCGCCTCGCCCAGCTCCGGGTCCAGCCGCAGCGCCTCCCGGTAGGCCCGCTCGGCCAGGTCGAACAGTTGCAGCCGCACCGCGACCAGGCCCAGCACCAGGTGCGCCTCCGGCTCATCCGAGGCCAGCTCGACACCCCGCCACGCCGCGTCCAGCGCCGCCTGCCCGTTGCGCGACGCGGAGAGAATGGCGGCGGCGCTGCGCTGCGCGTACGCGTCGCCCGGACCGCGCGCCAGGATCTCGTCGGCGGTGGCCGCTGCGGGCTTCCAGCGTTCGAGGTCGAGCAGCGCGAAGCCACGGGCCACGAGCACCGGCAGGACACCCCCGGCCGTGTCGGCGGCACGCGTCCCGGACGTCTCAACGGCAACGGGCGGCTCGACGGCGGACGTTTCGCCGTCGGCTGTCACGGCGTCCGGAACTGGGGTCACGGCCGTCTCGGCGACGGCCAGCGCCTCCGCCGGACGCCCGGCGGCCAGGTGCATCCGGGCCAGCATGGTCAACGCGGGCAGGTGCCCGGGCTCGTCCGCGAGCAGCGCGGTGAGTTCGCCGACGCCCTCGTCGTAGCGGCCCAGCTCGGCGAGGAGATGGGCGCGTTGCAGGTAGCCGTCGGCGGCGGACTGGTCGGGTGCGGCGTCACTCGGCATCCCGGCGAGCGTATCCGCCCCGGCCCACCAGCTGCCGACAGCTCCCGTCGTCAGGAACTCCGGCAGGCGACGCCCGCCCGGCCGCCACACGTCCCGAGGCTGCACCACCGGCGCAGCCCGCTCTCGTCCAGGAACAACCACCCGCAGCTCCGGTCCGGGCAGGCCCGCACGGTGAACCGGGCCGGATCGGCGAGCAGTTGCGCGCCGCTGAACGCAGCGGCGTGCACCGGCACCCGAAGGCCGGCGGCGAGGTCCGGCCACCAGCGACCGCGTCCGTCGACCGCGCGCCGGAACGCGAGCGTACGGGCGGCGGCCTCGGCGGCCCGGGCGACCGCTTCGAAGGCCGGGCCGTCGTCCGGGTCGACCAGGCTGGTGTAGAGCGCGGCGCGGAGCGTACGGGCCTCGTCGAGCACCACCTCCGCCGCGCCGGGATCGCGCCGGGCGAGGTGAAGCAGACGGTTCATCGACACCTCGTCCACCAGCCCGACATGGCCGGCCCAGACAGCAAGGGTGCGATAGCCGCGCAGCCACTCGGCGCCGGGCAACGGGGACTCGCGCCCCCAACCGGCGAGGGTGTTGCAGAAGTCCAGGGCCGGGTGGCCGCCCACGCTCCACGGCAGGCTCTCGTCGTTCACCCGGATCTCGTGCATCGGCCGGCCGACCCGGTCCAGGCGGTCGTCGCCCGCGAGCACCCGCCGCTGCACCTCGCGGAGCCGGGGGCCCGGCTCGACACCGAAGTCGGCCACGAGCAGGTCCCGCGTGGCGCGGTAGAGGCGCAGCGCGTCGGCCCGCCGGGCACCCCGGTACAGGGCGGTCATCAGGACCGCCACGAGGTGTTCCCGCGTCGGGTGCTCGGCGGCCAGCGGCAGCAGTTCGGCGATCGCCCGCGTGTGCTGGCCCAGCGCGAGCTGCGCCTCGGCCCGTAGCTCCACGGCCACCAGGCGCAGCTCCTCGACAGTGCCGTGCAGCCGGTGCCGCAGCTCGTCGTCCGCCGCGTCGGCGAGCAACGGCCCGCGCCAGAGAGCCAGCGCCCGGTCGAGCGACCGCACCCGCTCGGCGGGATCGGCGGCTCGCCCGGCACTCCGGACCAGTTCGGCGAACTCGTCGACGTCGACCCGGTGCCCGTCCTCCTCGACCACGTAGCCCTCGCCCCGGGTGCTGATCCGTACTCCGTACGCGTGGAGCGAGCCCCGCAGCCGCCCGACGTACGTCTGCACCACGCCCCGAGCGGCGGCCGGCGGCCGGCCGTTCCAGAGCAGGTCGATGAGGCGGTCGGTCGGCACCACGCGCCCCACGTCGAGCAGCAGCATCCCGAGCAGGCATCGCTCCTGGCGTCGGCTGCCGACCTCGACCGGCCGACCGTCGTGGCGGGCCTCGAACGGCCCGAGCAGGCGGAACTCCATACCGAACAGGACCGGTCGATCCGGGCCGGAGGTTGCCGTGCGGCGGTGATCGCATGGTCAGCCGTCCGGTCGTCCGGTCCGCCCGCTCGGAACAGCTCCGCACAGTGCGGTCAGCCCGTGGTGAGCCGGCCCGGCGATCCTGACCGCCCTGACCACCGACGAGATGGAGAGCGGACATGCGTTTCAGGATGAGCGTCGCGGTGGCGGCGGTTGTGGCAGTGGTTGTCGCGGCGCTACCCGGCTCGGCGACCGCCGCGCCGGACCGGCACCACGGCGTCGGCGCCTGGGAGCCGGCCCCGCAGGCGCCATTCGAGTTGCCCGCCGGCGCGCGATGCGAGTTCGCGGTACGCGTGGAGCCGATCGTGGACGAGGTGCGCAAGTTGACGCTCGCCACGTATCCGGACGGCGCACCGAAGCGGGAACTGTTCACCGGCGCCCTGATCAACCGGGTGACGAACCTGGAGACCGGCGCCACGTCCACCGCTGACGCGAGCGGCACCTCGCTCGTCGACTACCGCACCGACGGCTCGATGACCTGGTACGTGACCGGGCCGGTGCTCCTCGGCTTCCGGGAGAACGCCGGCACGCTGCCGAAGGGGCTGTGGATCGTCGACGGCCAGTTCCGGGTGGAGTTCTCCCCCACCTACGACAAGACCATCACGATGCTCCACGGCACGACCCGCAACGTCTGCACCGACGTCGACTGATCGGGTGACGCGGTGACCGGCGTCCCCCGGTCACCGCGTCAGCCGGCCGGGGCCTCGTAGACCAGGGCCACCGCGATCCCGGCCAGCCCTTCCCCACGCCCGGTGAAGCCGAGGCCGTCGGTGGTGGCGGCGGACACGGTCACCGGCGCGCCGACCGCCTCGGAGAGCACCCGCTGCGCTTCCTCCCGGCGCGGCCCGATCTTGGGGCGGTTGCCGACGACCTGCACCGACACGTTGCCGATCTGGAAGCCCGCCGCCCGTACCCGGCGCGCGCTCTCGGTCAGCAGCGCCACCCCGGAGGCACCGGCCCACTCCGGCTGGTCCACCCCGAAGTTCGCGCCCAGGTCACCCAGGCCGGCGGCGGAGAGCAGCGCGTTGCAGGCGGCGTGCGCCGCCACGTCGGCGTCGGAGTGACCGGCCAGGCCGTCCTGGTCCGGCCAGTGCAGGCCCGCGACCCAGCAGGGCCGCCCGGCCGCGAACGCGTGCACGTCGGTGCCGACGGCCACCCGAGGAACGATCATGACCAGAGGGTACGCGCTGCGCCTTGACGGCCGCCCGGGCTGTGGTTAGCTTGGTTTCTGTACGCCCCAGTGTCGCCTCTGCCTCGCGCATGCGCCTGGGGCTCTTTCTTGCCGTCGGCGCGCCGGACAATCCGCCGCGATCGTCACGCTTAGCATCCAGCCCGTGACGCCACACCCCCATGCGCGAACCGTGCATCACTGGATCTCCCTCGGCAGGTTCCATCCCTATCTGGCTGCCGCCGGTGGCGACGAGAGCAAGGCCTGTGAGCTTTACGAGTGGAGCGTCGCCCTGACGGGCGCGTCGTTCGAGGCGTTTCACTACGTCGAGGTCGTCACCCGCAACGCGATAGATCGGGAGATGAGGGCGCACCTCAACGAGCCGGGCCGCGGTATCCCATGGTTCCTTCTGACGGTCAGCGGTAAGCGCCAGGTGCAGGATGGAATCGATCGAAACGTCTCCGAGGTCCGCGCGCGCTTGCGTCGAGAGCACTCCCAGAAGGAAACCCGCGACCAGATCATCGCGGGCTTGAGCTTCGGCTTCTGGGTCTCGATGTTGGGTTCGGAGCACGAGCAACTCTGGCGGGAGGCCCTGCACCGTGCCTTCCCCTACTCGTCCGGCAAGCGCCACGATGTCGCCAGCGCCATGAATGCGCTCCGGGTGTTCCGCAATCGGCTGGCTCATCATGATTCGCTTCTCGCCACCGACGTGCCGTTCCGCCTCAGCCAGATGATCGATGTCGTCGCGTGGGCGGACCCGGACGCCGCCCGCTGGCTCAGGAGGATCGAGCGGGTGACCGAGGTGCACCGACTGCGCCCAGCCGCCCGCAACGACACCGTGGTGGTCCCCGCCAGGAACGCATGGGGGCTCTATCAGTCGACGCGAGCGTACGTCTGCCAGGCGGGCAGATCATTTCAACCTGTGGATCATCTGGCCTTCTACTCTCAGCGCCAGATCCTTCCAGAGGTGCCCAAGATTCTCTTTCGGCTCGACAACGTCGATTGGACAGTCGGTGAGGTGAACCGGCTCCGAGCGACGGGCGAACGGCGCGACGCCCTCCTCGCCGACATCATCGAGGTCAGCCGCAAGCAGGGGTGGACCGAAGGGCGCTATCAGGTATTCGGCCTCACCGCGCCAGGTTCGGCTGGCCACCTGACGCTACCGACGCCCATCCCGCATCACAGCCGAGGCAGAGGTAGCGCCTTCACCCAGGGTCAGCGGTATGTCGTCCGAGACCGCCTGCGCCGGGCTCGATCCACCGCCGACCTGTGAGGAGTACGTCAGGCGCCGGTGGACAGCAGGTGTTCGGCCAGGGACAGGTCGAACGGGCGGGTGATCTTCAGGGCCAGCTCGGAGCCGGGTACGCAGGTGACCGCGATCCCCTGCTTCTCGACCAGCCCGGCGTCGTCGGTGAGCGCGTCACCCGCCGACGAGTGGGCCGCGAGCAGCACCGAGCGGCGGAAGCCCTGCGGCGTCTGGACCGCCCGCAACGCGGACCGGTCGACGGTGCCGAGCACCCGCTCGGCCGCGTCGACCTCCTTGACGGTGTCGACCACCGGCAGCACCGGGATCACCGCGTCGTGCCCGTCGCGAACCGCCGCCGCCACCGACTCGACCAGGCCCGGCGGGGTGAGCGCACGGGCGGCGTCGTGCACCAGGACGATCTCCGGACCGGCGGGCACCGCTGCGAGAGCCGCCGCCACCGACGCCTGGCGCTCGGCGCCACCGGGCACCACTGTCACCGGCGCCACGGGCGCCAGCATCGCGCGTACCGCCTCGACCTCGGTGGCCGGTGCGGCCACCACGATCGTGTGCACAGAGGGCGCGGCGGCGACCCGGCGGACGGCGTGCACGAGCAGTGGTTCACCGGCGAGCGGGCGGAGCGCCTTGGGGGCGCCGGGTCCGAGGCGTACGCCGGCACCGGCCGCAGGAACGAGGACCGCGACGTCACCGCGCGGATTGAGCTGCGCGGTCACGTCGCGGTCCTCGGATTCGTTCGCTGCGGGGTGGGTAGAGGCAGAGGTGTGGATCAGGCCTCGGTCAGCACCTTGTCGAGCAGCGTCTCGGCCTCGTCCTTGGTGCTCTTCTCGGCCAGCGCGACCTCGCCGACGAGAATGTCACGAGCCTTGGCGAGCATCCGCTTCTCGCCCGCCGACAGGCCCCGCTCCCGCTCCCGGCGCCACAGGTCGCGGACGACCTCGGCCACCTTCAGCGGGTTACCGGAGGCCAGCTTCTCCAGATTCGCCTTGTAACGCCGCGACCAGTTGGTCGGCTCCTCGGTGTGTGGTGCACGGAGCACGTCGAAGACCTTGCCCAGGCCCTCTTCGCCAACCACCTCGCGCACACCCACGATCTCGGCGTTCTCGGCGGGAACCCGGACCGTCAGGTCACCCTGTGCGACCCTCAGGACGAGGTATTGCTTGGGCTCGCCCTTGATGACCCGAGTCTCGATTGCCTCGATGAGTGCGGCCCCGTGGTGGGGGTAAACAACGGTCTCGCCGACACTGAAAACCATAGGTTCGAAACCCCTTTCGCTGTGTCTAGGGTAACACGCTCAGGCACCGATGTCTCACCGCTGTCCTGACCGTTGGCGCAGCTCAGGGGCCCTGTGAGAGGTATTTCTTCAGCTTGACAGGCGGCCAAACCGATGGTTTCAACACGCTCCGTGAGGATCACGTGACAACCCGGTAAGGGGTGACGGGAGCGTCCAGATCTAGGGCAATGCGCTCCTTCCATGGTAGCTCCGCAAGTCCGTCCGCGCCCAGGTGTGGCGTTACGGCGGCCGGTGCGGGACGCTGGGAGAGGACGCGACGTCCGCTCACCGAGACGTTCCTGGGGGTCCGATGGGCGTGCCTGACGCTGACGGCCAGGGGCCGCCGGACGGGCTCCCCGGCCTGCCCCCGGAGTGGGGCCGCGTGGTCGTCCCGGACGACGCCTCGGCGCTCGCCGACGAGGCCCGGCAGGTCCGCCGGGAGCTACGGCGGGCACGAACGGCCGCCGGCCGGCGCACCGGCTCACTCCGCCTCGGACTACCGGCGCTGATCCTGCTCGTATCGGTGCTGATCACACTCGCCGGCCTCGCGGCGGTCACCTGGCCACGCGCCACCCGGTCCGGCGCACCGACAGTGCTCCCCCACGGCGGCGGCGCAGCACCGCAACCGGTCGGCCCGCTTCCCGCGCTGGACCTGGTCGGCGCAGACGACGTGCCGGTGCCGCTGCGCAGCATGCTGCCCGCCATGATCATCCTGACCGACGCCTGCGCCTGCGCCGAGCAGGTCACCGCGGCGGCCGGAGCCGCCCCGCCCGGCGTCACGGTGGTCACCGTGACCGCGGGCCGGCGGGCCGGCTCGGCGAGCGTCCCGGGGGTACGCCCACTCGGCGACCCGGCCGGCGGGCTGCGCTCCTACCTGCACCTGTCCGCCCAGCCCGGCATCGCCCCGGCGCTGCTGGTGGACCGGCAGGGCGCGCTGGTGCGGGTGGTGCCGGAGCTGGGCCCGCTGTCGGACTACCGGGCCGACCTGGCCCGGCTGGCCGGCTGAACGACCGTCAGTAGAGCGCCTCGAGCCGGGCGTCCAGGTCGGCCCGGCCCCTTATCGCGACGAACCGCATCTGCACCAGCTCGCCACTGCCGCCCACCACCGGCACGTCCAGCTGCCCGCCGCAGCGCAGCGCCCGCCGGAACTCGTCGTCCCCGAGGCCGGAGACGAGTACGACGACCAGCCCGTCACCGGCGCAGCTCACCGACAGCCGGTAGTTGTCGCCCCGCGTGGGCCGTACCTGCCGGACGACAGGCGGCCCGCCCGGCGTCAGCCGGGACCTCTCCCGCCACACGACGTGC
This sequence comes from Micromonospora sp. C41, assembly GCF_018070485.1. Classification (NCBI taxonomy): domain Bacteria; kingdom Bacillati; phylum Actinomycetota; class Actinomycetes; order Micromonosporales; family Micromonosporaceae; genus Micromonospora; species Micromonospora sp. C41. Next base: position 72,437 of record NZ_JAGPXP010000028.1, read on the forward strand.
GACACCTGGAGCAGACGCGTCGTGCCGTCGTCCTCCACCCGTATCACCACCGAGCGGTCCGGCTCGGCACGCGGCACGCGGCGGTTGTCCAACGCCGCTTCGCGCCCGGCGCGTGGCACCGGACGCGCCTCGCCCGTCGACGGGTCGACCCGCCAGTTGCGCGGGGCCAGATCCACGCTCGCGGGCGCGGCCGACGTGGCCGGGCCGGGCTGCGGGGCCGCCGACCGCCACCAGGCCGAGCCGAGCAACAGCGCCAGGACGGTCAGGCCGGCCAGCAACGCCCGCCCGTCCCGCTCCTCGGAGGCCATGCGGGCAGCGTATCGGCGCGGCGCGACCGGGGCGACCCGTCAGCCCACGCGTTCCAGCAGCGCCGCGTAGAGCGTCAGCCCCGGCCCGAACGCGAGCATCACCACCCAGCGCGGCGGCGACGGCTCCGTACGCCACAGCCGGTCCAGGATCAGCAGCGTCGTCGGGGACGAACAGTTGCCGTGCTCGGCGAGCGTCCCCCGGGAGGCGGCGAGCCCGTCCGGCGGCAGCGCCAGCTCACGCTCCACCACGTTGAGGATCCGCGGCCCGCCCGGGTGCACCGCCCAGCCGTCCACGTCGGAGCGTTCGCACCCGTGCCGTGCCAGCAGCTCGTCGACCAGGGTCCGCACGTGCCGGGAGAGGACCTGCGGCACCTTCGGCGACAGCCCCATCCGGAAGCCGGTGTCGGTGACGTCCCACGTCATGTGGTCGGCCGTGGAGGTGTCGGTGACCGAGGTGACCTCGCGCAGCGCGTACCCCCGGCCCCCGGGGACGACCACGGCGGCGACCGCGGCGTCCGAGAACAGCGCGTGGGAGACGATCTGCTGGGTGTCCACCCGGGCGCCCGGCGGCTGGATGTGCAGGCTGGTCAACTCCGCGCAGAGCAGCAGCGCGGGACGCCCCCGGGCGGTGACGAAGTCGCTCGCCGCGCCCAGCCCGGGCAGGGCCGCGTAGCAGCCCATGTGCCCGACGAACATGCGCTGGGTGCTCGGCGACATGCCGAGGTCCCGGGCGAGCAGGATGTCCAGCCCCGGGGTGGCGTACCCGGTGCAGGAGCAGACGATGAACATCCCGATGTCGGCGGCGTCCAGGCCGGCGGCGGTGAGCGCCCGGCTGACCGCCTCCTTGCCCAGCGGCAGCGCCTCGACCTGGTAGCGGCGCATCCGGCGCTCGGTCGGCCACTCCGAGACGTCCTCCAGCAGCGGGTTGACCGCCGCCTGCCGCCGGGTGACGCCCGAGTTCGCGAAGATCCGCTGCGCCAGCGCCCGGGTGTTCCCCTGGAAGTGCCCCGCGAAGAAACCCGTCCACAGCTCGTCCTGGTCCGCGCCCGGCGGATGCGCCGTACCCAGGCCCGCGATCACCGGCATGCCCACGTCCCCCACCCCTCCCTCATCTCTCGCACCAACCCTGGTCACCCGGCAGCCTTTCGTTCGCGACTGCGGGGCTCGCAAAACCGGCTCGCTCCTCGCGCTTCACCAACGAGGGAGCGCGCTGTCCCGGTCCGGGTCGCCGCCGAGCGCGGCGATGCCGAGCCAGTCGGCGCACACGTCGGACGTGGCCGGGTGCAGCGAGCCGCAGCGGGCGTCCCGGTAGAGCCGCTCCAGCGGATGCCCGCGCCGGGTCGCCGAGGTGCCGGCCGCCTCCAGCATCGAGGCGGCGACCTCGGCGGCGGTGGTGCCGGCCAGCAGCTTGGCCCGCCACACCCAGCGGTTCGTCTCGGCGTCGCCGGGCGCCTCGTCGACCCGGCGGGCCGCCTCGGCGACCACCAGTTCGGCGGCGGCGGTGGCCGCGTCCGCCCGGCCCAGGCGGGCCCGCACCGCGGGCAGCCCGGCGAGGTTGCGGGCGTTGAGGTGCTCGGCGGCCGCGTCGATCGCGGCCCGGGCCACGCCCACGTAGACCGCCGCGTAGCTCGCCACCAGCCAGTGCGGCATGAGCTGCGCGACCACCAGAGCCAGCCCCTCGACGCCGCCGAGCAGCCGGTCGGCCGGAACCGTCACGTCCAGGTGCACGTCGTGCGACGAGGTGGCCCGCATGCCGAGCGAGTCCCAGGTGGGCTCCACGGTGATCCCGTCCCCGGCCGGGACCAGGAACTGCGACACCACCGACTGGTCGGCGGCGCTGCGGGCGGCCACCAGGTAGCCGTCCGGATGGCCGGCGCCGGAGCAGAACGTCTTGCTGCCCTTGATGTGCCAGCCGCCCTCGACCGGCTCGTAGACGGTGCTGAGCTGCGACAGCCGGGCGCCGGCGCCGCGTTCGCTCATCGCCACCGCGTACCAGGCGCCGTCGGCCGCCGCGCGCAGCAGCCGGTCCCGCGCCGCCAGCGCCTCATCCGGTACGCCGAGCGCCTCGGCCAGTTCCTCGGTGACCGCGCCCAGCGCGCCGGTGACCGAGGCGTGCATGTTGAACACCAGCGCGGTCGCGCCGTTGCCCCGGGCCAGTTCGGTGGCGACCGCCGCGTACTCGGCGAAGCTCGCGCCCGCGCCACCCAGCTCGGGCGGCACCATCAGCCCGAACAGCCCGGCCGCCCGCAGGTCCGCGAAGTCTTCCACGGGGAACGAGCCGTCGCGGTCGTGCCCGGCCGCGCGGGCGGCCAGTCGCGGCGCCAACCGGCGGGCCGCCTCCAGCGCGTGCACAGTCATGTCGCCCCCTTCTCGGCGTCCCTTTACCCCGGGCGGCCCCGGCTACCCGCCCCGGCGCCCCCAGCCCTGGTACAGCACCGCCGCCGACCGGGTCGGCACCATGCGCGGCTCGGTCCTCGCCGGACGGTCGCCGCCGCGCATGCGGCGCAGCAACCAGGCAAGCGTGCCGCCCAACTCCGGGCGGACCCCGCGTACCTCGAGCGACACGCCGTGCCGGGCGCACTCGGCGACGAGCGCGCGGGCGTCGACGAACAACCGGGGGTCGTGGATGCCGCGCGGCACTGTGGGCAGCCGTTCGCCCAGCTCCACCGCGACCAGCCGGGCCAGCAGCGTGTCGTTCAGCGTGTCCAGCACCAGCAGGCCGCCGGGCCGCAGCAGCCGGCACGCCTCGGCGACCGCGCGCCGCCAGTCCGGCACGTGCTCCAGCACCTCCCCGGCGGAGACCACCGCCGCGCAGGCGTCGGTCAGCGGCACCGCCGTCGCGTCGCCCTGGACCGCTGTCACCCCGTGGTCGGCGGCCTGGTCCAGCGCGGAGCGGGTCAGGTCCACCCCGACGTGGCGGTAGCCCTTGCCGGCCAGGTGCGGGGCCAGCAGCCCGGCGCCGCAGCCCAGATCGACGAGCAGCTCGTCCGGCGTGGACGCCGGTGGCACCAGCGCCGCGCGCGCCCGCGCCAGCCAGTGCAGCATCGCGAACGCGCCGTCCGGCCGCCACCACTCGTCGGCCAGATCGTCGTACTGCCGGGGGTCGTTCGGCGGCAGCACCCGGTGCGGAGTGGACACCCCGGGCACGTCAGGCATGCGTCGAGCGTGGCACGACTGCCCGGTAACGACCAGACTTCCCTTATGTCGACACGGGTGTTAGGGCTGGTCAGGGCGAGCCATCCGGAACCCGCTGCGGCGGTCACCGTGGTCGCCGCGCTGCTCGCCGCCGGCGCCGGGCACTCTGCGGCCGGCGTCGCGGCGGTGGCGCTGACGGTGCTGGCCAGCCAGCTCGCTGTCGGCTGGAGCAACGATCTGATCGACGCCGAGCGGGACGCCGCGGTGGGGCGTACCGACAAACCGGTGACCACCGGCGCGGTCAGCCGGCCGGCGCTGGCCCGGGCCGTCGTGGTCGCCGCCGTCGCCACCCCGCTGCTGGCGCTGGCCGGCGGCCCGGCCGCGGCGGCCTGCGCCACGCTGGGCCTGGTCTCCGCGCTGCTCTACAACCGGCCGCTGAAGTCGACGGCGGTGTCGGTGCTGCCCTACGCGGTCTCGTTCGGCGCGCTGCCCGCGTTCGTGGTGCTGGCGCTGCCCGGCTCGCCCGCGCCGCCGGCCTGGCTGGTGGCCGCCGCCGCGCTGCTGGGCGCCGGCGCGCACTTCGCGAACGTGCTGCCCGACCTGGCCGACGACGCCCGGACCGGGGTGCGCGGCCTGCCGCACCGGCTGGGCCCCGCCGGCAGCCGGCTCGCCGCCGCCGGGCTGCTCCTGGCGGCCACCGTCGCGTTGGTCTTCGGCCCGCCGGGACCGCCGTCGTGGGCCGGGCTGTCGGCCGTCGCCGCCGCCGTCGCCGTGCCGGCCCTCGGCTGGTACGCGGGACGCGCCGCCGCCGGACGCTCGGCCAGCGCCTTCCGGGCGGTGCTGGTGGTGGCGCTCATCGATGTGCTGCTGCTGGTGACGAGCGGCCGGGTGGTCTGACGGTCTCCCTCGCCGGGTGGCATTGCCGGGTCCGCGTGCGGGCCTCGATCAGCTCCAACTACCCTGGAGCGCGGTCTGCGCGGGTATGGCCACCCCGTGCCCGGTGGTCGACCGGGCGGGGATCGTGACGAGGAGGACCGACGTGACGCGCTCGATCAGGGGTTCCCGGGGGCCGGCCCTGCTGCTGGCCGGCACGGCGGCGGCGAGCCTGCTGCTGTCCGGGTGCGGCACCGGGCAGATTTCCGAGACCGCCAACAAGATCCCGTCGGTACAGGGCGTCAACGTCCAGACCTCCGACAACCTGTACAAGGTGCGCGGTCTCTACGTGCGGACGCCGGGGCCGAAGGGCTACGAGGCGGGGTCGAACGCGCCGGTCAACGTGGTGATCTACAACGACAGCGAGAAGCCGGTGACCGTGACGGTCACCACCGACAGCGCCCGGGAGATCGTGCTCACCGGTTCCGGCGCGGGCGAGAGCGGCGCCGCCACCCCGACCGGTTCGCCCACCGAGCCGGGCACCGCCTCGCCGACCGCGAGCGACCCGAGCGCGTCGCCGAGCCAGTCGCTGGGGACGTCCGAGTCGCCGTCGGCCAGCCCGTCGCCGAGCGAGACCGGGTCCGCGCCCGCCGGTCAGCCGGCCCGGATCGAGATCCCGGCGCTCAGCTACGCCCAGCTCAACGCCGACAACCCGCGGTTCCTCCAGCTCGTCGGCCTGAACCAGAAGCTGCTCGTCGGCCAGCAGGTCAACCTGACCTTCGACTTCGGCGACGGCAAGGTCATCACGACCCCGGCGCCGATCGGCATCCCGCTGACCGCGGAGCCCACCCCGTCCAAGATCGTCAACCCGCGTGAGCACGGGGCCGAGGACGGTGGCGTCGAGGGCGGCCACTGACCCCCGTCCTCCTTCCGTCGGCACCGCCGCCGTGGCCAGCGCCACGCCGGCGGTGTCGCCGTTTCCGGTGGGCTTTCGTCGTACGGGACGGTTAGCGTCCTGTGGTGACCACGCCCCGATCGACCCCCTCCCGTGCCGGCGCCGGCCGCGGTCGCGCCGCTCGCGAGCCCCGTCCGGCCTACGAGTGCGACGCCTGCGGTCACCAGCCCCCGAAGTGGGTGGGCCGGTGCCCCGAGTGCGGCGAGTGGGGCTCGGTGGTCGAGTCCACGATCACCGGCCCGCTGGTCTCCGGCCGGGTGGTCAGCTCGCGGATGCCGGCCGAGCCGGCCCGGCCGATCGCCACCATCAGCGCCGCGCCCGCCCGCGCCCGGGCCACCGGCGTCAGCGAGCTCGACCGGGTGCTCGGCGGCGGCCTCGTTCCCGGCGCGGTGGTGCTGCTCGCCGGTGAGCCGGGCGTGGGCAAGTCGACGCTGCTGCTCGACGTGGCCCAGCAGTGGGCCGCCGGGGCCGGCAGCCCGTCGCTGGTGGTCAGCGGCGAGGAGTCGGTCAGCCAGGTGCGGCTGCGCGCCGAGCGGATGGGCACCCTGCACGACCAGCTCTACCTGGCCGCCGAGAGCGACCTGTCGGCGGTGCTCGGCCACCTCGACGCGGTCAAGCCCGGCCTGCTGGTGCTCGACTCGGTGCAGACCATCTCCACCACCGGCACCGAGGGCGTGCCCGGCGGCGTCACCCAGGTCCGCGCGGTCACCGCCGCCCTGGTCGCGGTCGCCAAGGAGCGCGGCATCGCCACCGTGCTGGTCGGCCACGTCACCAAGGACGGCCAGGTGGCCGGCCCCCGGGTGCTGGAACACCTGGTCGACGTGGTGCTGCACTTCGAGGGCGACAAGCACTCCTCGCTGCGCATGGTGCGCGGCGTGAAGAACCGCTTCGGCGCGGCCGACGAGGTGGGCTGCTTCGAGATGCACGAGGGCGGCATCAGCAGCCTGGCCGACCCGTCCGGCCTGTTCCTGACCCGCTACTCCGAGCCGGTGCCGGGCACCTGCGTGACGGTGGCGATGGAGGGGCGCCGGGCGCTGGTGACGGAGGTGCAGGCGCTGATCGGGGCCACCGTCGCCGGTTCGCCCCGGCGTACCGTCTCCGGCCTCGACAGCGCCCGGCTCGCCATGGTTCTCGCGGTGCTCCAGCGCCGGACCGAGCGGCTCACGCTGCACGACCGGGAGGTCTTCGCCGCCACTGTCGGCGGCATCCGGGTGGTCGAGCCGGCGGCCGACCTGGCGGTGGCGCTCGCGGTCGCCTCCGGCGGGCTCAACCTGGCGCTCAACCCGCATCTGGTGGCCATCGGCGAGGTCGGGCTCACCGGCGAGGTACGCCGGGTCGGCGCGGTGCCCCGCCGGCTGTCCGAGGCGGCCCGGCTGGGCTTCCGGCTGGCCCTCGTGCCGCCCGGGTGCGGGCCGGAGAGCAGCGGCGCCGGGCCGGAGAACATGCGCGTGATCGAGGTCACTGACGTGCGGGCCGCCCTCCAGGCCGCCGCCCGCGCATCGGCGGAGTGACACGGTGGGATCCGCCGGGCGTTCCCGGACACGCGGCGCAGCCCGTGAAGAGCCGCCCGAGCCGGGCATCGTGACACATCACAGTAACCACGAGAGCACCCACCGCACGGCAGTCCGTAGACTGTGCCCGTGCCGATCGACCGCGATGCCACCAAGCCCGCAACGGCGACGCCGCACGCCCGTACCGGCGCCGTGAGCGGCAACCCCGCTCGTGCCATCAGCGTGAGCGTCAACGGAAGCGTCGGCGGCGGGGCCGGTGGCGACCCGCTGCGCGCCAACCTCGCCCTGATGGCTCCCGGCACCGCCCTGCGGGACGGCCTGGAGCGGATCCTGCGCGGCCGCACCGGCGCGCTGATCGTGCTCGGCTACGACAAGGTGGTCGAGCAGATCTGCACCGGCGGCTTCCCGATGGACGTGGAGTTCTCCGCCACCCGGGTCCGGGAGCTGTGCAAGATGGACGGCGCTGTCGTCCTCTCCAGCGACGGCACCCGGATCGTGCAGGCCGGCGTGCACCTGATGCCCGACCCGTCGATCCCGACCGAGGAGTCCGGCACCCGGCACCGCACCGCCGAGCGGGTGGCCCGGCAGACCGGCTACCCGGTCATCTCGGTCAGCCAGTCGATGCGGATCATCAGCCTCTACGTCAACGGCCAGCGGCACGTGCTGGACGACTCCGCGGCCATCCTGTCCCGCGCCAACCAGGCGCTGGCCACGCTGGAGCGCTACAAGCTGCGGCTGGACGAGGTCTCCGGCACGCTCTCCGCGCTGGAGATCGAGGATCTGGTCACCGTCCGCGACGCGGTGGCTGTGGTGCAGCGGCTGGAGATGGTCCGCCGCATCGCCGACGAGATCGCCGGTTACGTGGTGGAGCTGGGCACCGACGGCCGTCTGCTGGCCCTTCAGCTCGACGAGCTGATGGCCGGCGTGGACGCCGACCGCACCCTGGTCATCCGCGACTACCTGCCGGTCGGCCGCAAGTCACGCACCCTGGACGAGGCGCTCGTCGAACTCGACCTGCTCAGCGCCACCGAGCTGATCGATCTCGTGGCTGTCGCCAAGGCGATCGGCTACCCGTCCGCCTCCGACGCGCTCGACGCGGCGGTCAGCCCGCGCGGGTTCCGCCTGCTCGCCAAGGTGCCCCGGCTGCCGGTCGCCGTGGTCGACCGGCTGGTGGTGCACTTCGGCAGCCTCCAGCGGCTGCTCGGCGCGACCGTGGAAGACCTCCAGGCGGTCGAGGGCGTGGGCGACGCACGCGCCCGTGGGGTCCGCGAGGGCCTGTCCCGGCTCGCCGAGGCATCCATCCTCGAACGGTACGTCTGACCGACCGCTCAGCCGGTGATGGTCAGCTTCACCGGCTCGCTGATCTTGGTGCCGACGCGGGCGAACACCTGGTACGCGCCGATCGCCGCGAACTCACCGTTCGCGAGCCCGTTGGCGCACCGGTTGTCCACCCGGCCGTTCCAGCCCAGCTCGTAGGAGCGCTCGAAGTTCGGCGTGAACGACTGCGGGTCCGAGCCCTTGCCGGTGCCGCACGTGTCCGAGGACCAGATCTTCTCCGCGCCCGCCTTGATGTACAGCTCCTGCAGATCGGCGCCCACGTCCCGGCTGCACGTCCGGTTCGACACGTTCTTGACCTTGAGGCGCAGCGTGACCACAGTGCCCCGCTGGGCGGTGGCCGGCACCGCGACCGGCGTCACCAGCAGCTCCGAGTCGGTGCAGTTGCCGTCGTCCGAGACCGGCTGCCCGTTCGCGCCGCCGTTACCGGTGCCGCCGCCGTTGTTCGCGCCGCCACCGGTGTTGCCGCCGCCGTCGCCCGTACCGCCACCGGTGCTGCCGCCGCCCGCGTCACCGGCCGTCGGTGACGGGCTGCCCGACTGCGGGGTCAGCACCGAGCCGGACGGGGCCGGCTCAGCCCCGGCGGAACCGGTCGGCGACGGGTCCGTGCCCGGCGCGCCGGTGTTGCGGTCCGTGCCGGTGCACGAGTAGAGCAGGACAATCAGGAAGAGCAGGCCCGCTCCGAGCACGACGGCACGACGCCGCCAGTACACGGCAGGGGGCAGGGGGCCGACCGTCAGACGCATGATGCGCCTACCGTAGCCGCGCGGCGCACGGCTCGCCGGTCCGACGCGCCGGGAACCCGCCGCCGTACGGCCGCCTCCGTCCACACCGGATAGCCGCCACCACCGTCAGAGGTAGACCTTGCGCTGGTAGATCGCGTGCGCGCCGGCCACCCGGTCGAGGAAGAGCAACCCGGCACAGTGGTCGATCTCGTGCTGGAGCGCGCGCGCCTCGAAACCGTCGGTCACCAGCCGGACCGGCTCCCCGGTGCCCGGCAGCACGCCCTCGACCACCAGCCGGCTGGCCCGCTTCACGTCGCCGGTCAGGTCCGGCACCGACATGCAGCCCTCCCGGCCGGCCTTCCACCGGCTCGCCTCCACCACCCGCGCGTTGCAGAGCACGAACGTGCCGTGCACGGTGACCGCCTTCGGGTGCCCGGTGACGTCCACCGCGAACACCTGCGCGCTCACCCCCACCTGCGGCGCCGCCAGACCCACACAGCCGGGCGAGACCCGCATCGTGGCCACCAGATCGGCGGCGAGGCGTACCACCTCGGCAGACGTCGGGTCGACCTCCGGGCCGGGTTGGCTCAGCACCGGCTCCGGGGCGGTGACCACCGGACGTACCTCGCCGGGGACGCCGAGCTTCTCCGGGGTCCAGCCGCCCAGGCCCGCGTACTCCGGCCCGGTCACAGCAGATCCGTGTCCGCCGGGCGGAGGCTGACCCCGACACCCAGCTCCGCCGCGACGCGGGTGAGCCGGCCGGCCACCTCGTCGGAGACGCCCGGCGGCAGCTCGACCTCGGCGACCACCACGTAGAGCGAACCGGTCAACCGCGTGCTCAGGTCGGTCACGTTCCCGCCCGCGTCGGTGAGTACCCGGGTCATCGCCGCCACGATGCCCATCCGGTCGGCGCCGTGCACCGCCAGCACGTACGGCTCCCCAGTGGGCTCGCTGCCGCCGTCCGGCGTGACCGCGCGTACGGTGGCCAGCAGATGCCCGTCGGCGGCGAGCGGGGCCAGCGCGGCCTCGACGTCGGCGGCGGCCGGGCCCACGCAGATCAGGGTCATCGCGAAGTGTCCACGCAGCCGGGTCATAGTCGAGTCGGTGAGGTTCGCGCCGAGCCGGGCGAGGACCTCCGCGACGTCGGCCACGATGCCCGGCCGGTCCCGGCCGATGACGGTGATCGCGAGCTCGTTCATTCGGACATTCTGCCCCGTCGCCCATGATCGATCGCGCCCGGCCACCCGCCCCGCCCAACCTGCGGGAAAGACAGCCGTGACATGATCGGCGGCGCGATGTCCGAGCCCACATTCGCCACCCAGGTCAGCCGGTGGTACGAGCGCAACGCCCGCGACCTGCCCTGGCGCAAGCCGGGCATCGGCGCCTGGGCGATCCTGGTCAGCGAGGTCATGCTCCAGCAGACGCCGGTGGTCCGGGTGGTGCCCGCCTGGGAGGCGTGGCTGGCCCGCTGGCCGGATCCGCGCGCGCTCGCCGAGGACACCCCGGCCGAGGCGATCCGGATGTGGGGACGGCTCGGCTACCCCCGCCGGGCGGTACGCCTGCGCGAATGCGCGGTGGCCGTCGTGGAGCGGCACGGCGGCGTGGTACCCGACCGGCTCGATCATCTGCTGGCGCTGCCCGGCGTCGGCACGTACACGGCTCGCGCGGTCGCCGCTTTCGCGTACGGGCAGCGGCACCCCGTGGTGGACACGAATGTCCGGCGGGTGGTGTGCCGGGCGATCGCCGGTGAACCCGACGCCGGTCCGACGACCCGCCCGGCCGACCTGGTCGCCACCGAGGAACTGCTGCCGATCGAGCCGGCCGCCGCCGCGCTGGCGAGCGCCGCGTTCATGGAACTCGGGGCGGTCGTCTGCACCGCCCGCGCCCCGCGCTGCGCGATCTGCCCCGTCGAGTCGAGCTGCGCCTGGCGGGCGTCCGGCCAGGCGGCCCCCACGGGACCGACGCGCCGCCCGCAGCGCTACGCCGGCACCGACCGGCAGGTACGCGGGCTGCTGCTCGCCGTGCTGCGGGAGTCCACCGGGCCGGTGCCACATCAGCGGCTGGACCAGGTCTGGCACGACGACGTGCAGCGGGCGCGAGCGCTGGCCGGCCTGGTCACGGACGGCCTGGTGGAACCGGTGGGCGAGGAGTCGTTCCGCCTGGCCGGCGACGGCCCCGCCGTCCCCCTCCCCTGACCGCCCCCACCCCACCCCTC
>NZ_JAGPXP010000029.1:0-80232 GCF_018070485.1 Micromonospora sp. C41
GGCTACCGCGACGGCGGGAAGGTCGTGACGATCGCCGACTCGGCGAACCCGAACCAGGCCTCCTACCGGATGGACGTGGACGAGCTCGCCCGCTGGATCGCCAGCCGCGGCTACAGCTCCTGACCGAACACGAAGGGCCCGACCCCCACCACGGGGTCGGGCCCTTCGGCGTACCCGGGTTGTCAGCCGCCGGAGTCGTCCAGCTCGGCGCCGTCCGGCGGGGTGTCGTCGTCGCGGCTGGCCAGCCACCCGTCGGGCAGGAAAACCTTGCCCGGGGAGTTGGTGCGGCCGCGCGGCTGGCCGAGGTTCTCCACCGGGAACGGTACGGCCGGGTCGAGCTTGCCGAGCAGGTCGTCGAGCTGCGCCAAGCTCTCGATCATGGCGAGCGAGCGGCGCAGCTCGCTGCCGATCGGGAAGCCCTTCAGGTACCAGGCGACGTGCTTGCGGAAGTCGGTGCAGCCGTCCCGCTCGCCCCGGGCCGGGTTGCGGGCACCGGCCACGAACTGCTCCACCAGCAGCTCGGCGTGCCGGCGCATGGTCACCGCCACCTCGCCGAGCGAGGGCAGCCGCCGCTCGGGGCTGCCGTTGAACGCGGCCTCCAGGTCGGCGAACAGCCACGGCCGGCCCAGGCAGCCGCGCCCGATCACCACGCCGTCCACGCCGGTGTGCGCGACCATCCGCAGCGCGTCGTCGGCCTCCCAGATGTCACCGTTGCCGAGCACCGGCACGTCGAGCGCCGACTTGAGCGTGGCGATCGCGTCCCAGTCGGCGGTGCCGGAGTAGCGCTGCGCGGCCGTACGCCCGTGCAGGGCGACCGCCGCGACGCCCGCGTCCTGGGCCGCCAGCCCCGCCTCGACGTACGTCAGGTGGTCGTCGTCGATGCCCTTGCGCATCTTGACGGTGACCGGCACCCCGGCGGGTGACGCGGCGTCCACCGCGGCCTTGACCAGCCGGGCGAACAGCCGGCGGCGCCACGGCAGGGCCGAGCCGCCGCCGCGCCGGGTGACCTTGGGTACGGGGCAGCCGAAGTTCAGGTCGATGTGGTCGGCCAAGTCGCGCTCGACCACGATCCGCACGGCGGCGGCGGTGATCTCCGGGTCGGTGCCGTAGAGCTGGAGGCTGCGGGGTTGCTCCTCGGCGCCGAAGGCGATCATGCGGAGCGTCTTCGGGTTCCGCTCGACGAGCGCCCGGGTGGTGATCATCTCGCAGACGTAGATGCCGCCGCCCTGCTCGCGACAGAGCCGGCGGAAGCCGACGTTGGTGATCCCGGCCATCGGCGCGAGCACCACCGGCGGCCACACCTGGTGCGGGCCGATGGTCAGCGCGGGCAGCGTAGGGGCAGTCACCGACCAAGTGTAAGGAAGGGCCCCTTATTAACGTCTCCGGTAGTGCAGGGGCCCCTTGTTAACAGGGCGCATATCACAGCCGGCCCGCCTCGCGGACGCGCTCCACAGCCGGGCCGGCTGTCCACAGGGCGGGCGAGCGGGCCACAGAAGGATCGGCGGAGCCCGCACGCTGCCGGGCATGCCCGAACAACCACCCGAACTCGGCGACCTGGCGGAACGCCAGCAGCAGATCGTCACGCGGACGCAGCTTCTCGGCGTCGGATACGACGACATGTACCTGTACCGGCAGACCCGGCGCGGCCTGTGGCAGCGCGTGCTGCCGGCCACGTACGCGCTCGTCACCGGCACCCTCACCGACGAGCAACGACGCATCTCGGCGGCGCTCTACGCAGGCGCCGACGCGCAGCTCACCGGCCTGGCCGCCCTGATCTGGTACGGCTTCCGGCACAGTCCGCGCACTGCTGACGTACACCTGATCCTGCCGCACCACGCGCGGCGCCGCTCGGCCGGTCACGCGGTGATCGCGCGGGCCCTGGAGCTTGATCCGCGGGCCCGGCGGACCGCGCTCTATCCGGTGTGCTCGCCGGCGCGGGCGGTGGTGGACGCGGCCCGCGACCTGCGCCAGTTGCGGCCGGTACGGGCGACGGTGGCGGAGGCCGTGCAGCGCGGCTTCACCGATCTGGACAGCCTGGACGCGGAGATCCGCCGGGCCCGGCGCAGTCGCACCGCCCTGATCCGGAAGGCGTTCGCCGAGATCACGGACGGGGTCCGCTCCGCGCCGGAGACCGAGCTGCGGGAGTGCCTGGGCGGCAGCGGCATGCTCGGCGGGATCCTGTGGAACCCGCGGCTGTCGGCGGCCGACGGCACCCGCCTGCCGACGCCGGACGGCTACCTCGCCGACTGCGCGGTGGCGCTGGAGGTCGACTCGCGGGAGTACCACCTCAGCCCGACCGACTGGGCACGGACGCTGGACCGGCACAACGAGTTGAGCCGGTACGGGGTGCTGGTCCTGCACTTCACGCCGGCGCAGATCCGCAGGGAGCCGGGCCGGGTGCGGCGCACGGTGGAGGACGCGTACGCGGCCAGGCGCGGGGTGGGCGCCGCGACCGGCGTACGGGCGGAGCCGATCTCCCCCGGCGACGGGTGTTAAGAAGGGGCCCCTTCTCTACGCGAGGCGTTAAGAAGGGGCCCTTCCTTACAGCAAGGTCAGCAGCCGGGGAGGCGCTCGATCAGGTAGCGCTCGACCTGGTCCAGCGAGACGCGCTCCTGGGCCATGGTGTCCCGGTTCCGGACCGTCACGGCGTTGTCGTCGAGCGTGTCGAAGTCGACGGTGACGCAGAACGGCGTACCGATCTCGTCCTGCCGGCGGTAGCGGCGGCCGATCGCCTGCGAGTCGTCGAACTCGACCACCCAGCGCTTGCGCAGGTCGGTGGCGAGCTGCTTGGCCTTCGGCGACAGCGCCTCGTTACGCGACAGCGGCAGCACGGCGACCTTGACCGGGGCCAGCCGCGGGTCGAAGCGCATGACGGTGCGCTTGTCCACGCCGCCCTTGGTGTTCGGCGCCTCGTCCTCGTCGTACGCCTCGAGCAGGAACGCCAGCACCGCGCGGGTGAGGCCGGCGGCCGGCTCGATCACGTACGGCATCCAGCGCTCGCCCTTGCCCTGGTCGAAGTACGACAGGTCGACGCCGGAGTGCTTGCTGTGCGTGGACAGGTCGAAGTCGGTGCGGTTGGCGATGCCCTCCAGCTCGGCGAACTCGCTGCCGCCGAACCGGAACCGGTACTCGATGTCGACGGTGCGCTTCGAGTAGTGGGAGAGCTTCTCCTTGGGGTGCTCGTAGAAGCGCAGGTTCTCCTCGGACAGGCCGAGGTCGAGGTACCAGTTCCAGCGCTCGGAGAGCCAGTACTCGTGCCACTGCTCGTCGGTGCCGGGCTCGACGAAGAACTCCATCTCCATCTGCTCGAACTCGCGGGTCCGGAAGATGAAGTTGCCGGGGGTGATCTCGTTGCGGAACGACTTGCCGGTCTGCGCGATGCCGAACGGCGGCTTCTTGCGGGCGACCGTCTCGACGTTCTTGTAGTTGACGAAGATGCCCTGGGCGGTCTCCGGGCGCAGGTAGTGCATGCCCTCGTCGCTCTCCACCGGGCCCAGGTAGGTCTTCATCAGGCCGTTGAACATCTTCGGCTCGGTGAAGGTGCCCTTGTTGCCGCAGTTGGGGCAGTTCAGCTCCGTCAGCGAGGTCAGCGGCTTGCCGTGCTTGGCCTCGTACGCCTCTTCCAGGTGGTCGGCCCGGAACCGCTTGTGGCAGGACTGGCACTCGGTGAGCGGGTCGACGAACTCGGCGATGTGGCCGCTGGCCTCCCAGACCTTGCGGGCCAGGATGACCGCCGAGTCGAGGCCGACGACGTCGTCGCGCTGCTGCACCATGGTCCGCCACCACTGCCGGCGGACGTTCTCCTTCAGCTCGACGCCGAGCGGACCGTAGTCCCACGCCGACCGGGTGCCCCCGTAGATCTCGCTGGAGGGAAAGACGAAGCCCCGGCGCTTGGCGAGGCTGGTGACGGCGTCGATACGGTCGGCTGGCATGTTTCCTCCTACGCCGGCTGGCGGTCGGCGCGGTTGAGATGGATAAAACCGGGCTGTTCGGGACAACGGTACGACCGCGTTCGTCCCGAGCCCAGCAGAATACCGGGGGCCGGTCAGCTCACCCCGCAGACCTCCACGCCGCCCGTCTGCTGGTCCGGCGCCAGCGTCACGGTCTGCGCCTCCCGCCGACCGCCGGCCAGCGTGACGTCCACCGGGACGGTGAGCGTGGTGATGTCGACCTCGCCGACCCGGTAGCCGGAGATCTGCGGCTCGGTGGCGACGCGCCGCACGAACTCGGGCCGCGGTTCGCGTCGGCGGAGGTCGTCGCAGAGCGTGTCGTACGCCTTGGACCACTCCCGGGCGACCAGTGCCTGGTAGTAGTCGCTGGTGACGGCCCGGCCCTGCTCGCCGATCGCCTGGGCGTTGCTCACGGCCAGGCCGACCACCGCCGCGCCGCCTCCGCCGCAGCAGATCAGCACGGCGAGCGCGCCCGCGCCGAGGCCGAGCCAGAGCCGGGTCCGCCCGCCCTCGGTGGGCGGGGCGGCGAACGGCGGCGCGGCACCGGGCCCCTGCGGCGGCGCGGGCACCCCGGGGTCCGCCGGCGGCGCGGGCGGAACTGACGACGGGGGTGGTGCGGCCGGTCCGGGAGCGGTCATACGCGCCAGGGTAGTGCCCCGGCACTCACCGGTAAGGACCTGCGGCCCGATCGCTGGCGACGACGACGATCTCACCCTCGGGGGCGGCGCTGGCGAGCGTCTCGTACGCCGACGGTTCGTCCACCGATCGGGCGAGCAGCGGCACGGCGGTGACCTTGACGTCGAACCCGCCGAGCGCCCGCCGGTACGCCCCGACCGACTCCCACTCGGTGAGCAGGCACCAGTGGTCCGGGTCGTCGAGCGCCCGCAGCAGCTCACCGCGCAGGTAGCCGGGGCGGGCGGCGAGCGCGGCCAGCGCGGCGTGCGCCTCCCGGGTGAACTCGTCCACCGTTTCGGCTTCCACCACGAACCGGTTGGTGACCAGCACGGCGTTCCTCCTCGTAGAGTTTGTGGCATGCAGCGTACGCAGAGTCCCGTGCTGTCCCGGTTGGCACGGCTCAACCCGACGGCGGTGTTCCTCGCCGTACTGGCCCTGATGCTGGTCGGCCTCTTCGCGCCCGGCCCGGCGGGCGGCGTCCTGCTGCTGGCGCTGGCCGGCGGCCTGGTGTGGCTGATGTCGGTCACCTGGCCGGTGCAGGCGCCGGCGACCCGGATGTTCCGGCTGGTGATGCTCACCCTGTTGATCGCGGTGGCGCTGGCGAAGCTCATGGTCGGCTGACGTACGGAAGCAGAGCCGAGCTGACCTGCGCTGACATGCAATCATGCGTTTTTGACAATAGTTTTCGTTGTCGCGGACAGTTGAGCCCATGACCGTTCGCGCACCCCGCCGTGTCCTGACCGCCACCGCAACCGCCCTGCTCGCCGCCGCCGGCCTGACCGCCTGCGCGGACGGCACCGGCGCCGCGAGCGAGCCGGGCAAGGTCGGCGTGGTGGCCGCGTTCTACCCGCTGCAGTTCCTGTCCGAGCGGATCGGCGGCGACACGGTCTCGGTCAGCAACCTGACCAAGCCCGGCGCGGAGCCGCACGACCTGGAACTCAACCCACGGCAGGTCGGCCAGGTCGTCGACGCCGACGTGGTCGTCTACCTCAGCGGCTTCCAGCCGGCGGTGGACGAGGCGGTGGAGCAGAACGGCGGCGACCGCGCGTTCGACGTGGCGGGCGTGACGCCGCTGCGCGACGCCGCCGCCGGTGGCCACGACCACGAGGGCGAGGCCGGGCACTCCGGGGAGAGCGGCGGCAAGGACCCGCACGTCTGGCTCGACCCGACCCGGCTGGCCACCATCGGCGACAAGCTCGCCGAGCGCCTCGGCAAGGCCGACCCGGAGCACGCCGCCGACTACACCGCCCGCGCGGGCGCGCTGCGCGCCGAGCTGACGAAGCTGGACACCGAGTACGCCGACGGCCTGCGCACCTGCAAGCGCCGGGAGATCGTCACCAGCCACACCGCGTTCGGCTACCTCACCGAGCGCTACCAACTGGAGCAGATCGGCATCAGCGGGCTCACCCCGGAGTCCGAGCCGTCGCCGCAGCGCCTCGCCGAGGTCGCCGAGGAGGCCCGCGAGCACCAGGCCGGCACGATCTTCTTCGAGACGCTGGTCAGCCCGAAGGTCGCCGAGACGATCGCGCGTGAGGTGGGCGCGAAGACGGCGGTGCTGGACCCGCTGGAGGGCCCGCCCGCCGACGGCGACTACCTCTCCGCGATGCGTACCAACCTGCAGACCCTGCGAACCGCTCTGGACTGTTCATGACCCCACCCGTGATCGAGATCGCGCACGCCACAGTCGGCTACGACGGCCGCCCGGTGCTGCGTGACGTCTCGTTGACAGTGACCGCCGGCGAGGTGGTCGCCGTGCTCGGCGCCAACGGCTCCGGCAAGTCGACGCTCGTGCGCGCCGCGCTCGGCCTGGTGCCGGTCGGCGCCGGGTCGGTCGCCCTGTTCGGCACGCCGCAGCGCCGCTTCCGGCAGTGGCACCGAATCGGGTACGTGCCGCAGCGGCTCGGCGCGGGCAGCGGAGTGCCCGCCACCGTACGCGAGGTGGTGGCGTCCGGGCGGCTGGCCCGCCGCGGCGTGCTGCGGCCCGCCGGACGGGCGGACCGGGAGGCGGTGGCGGCGGCGCTGGACGCCGTCGGGCTCGCCGACCGGGCCGGCGACCCGGTGTCCACGCTCTCCGGCGGCCAGCAGCAGCGCACCCTGATCGCCCGCGCGCTCGCCGGCGGGCCGGAGCTGCTGGTGCTCGACGAGCCGACCGCCGGGGTGGACGCGGCCAGCCAGGAGGCGTTCGCCGGGGCGCTGCGCTCGTTCCGGGACGGCGGCGGCACGGTGCTGCTCGTCGCGCACGAGCTGGGCCCGCTGCGCCCGCTGATCAGCCGGGCCGTGGTGGTGCACCAGGGCGGCATCGCCCACGACGGCGCCGTGCCGGAACCCGCCGGCCACCACGCCGACCCCGACCACGAGCACGTGCACCCGCACTGCGACGAGGAGCCCGCCCGGCTCTGGACAGGCATCTGAGATGGACCTCTTCCAGTACGACTTCATGCTCCGCGCCCTGGTCGGCGCGCTGATCATCGGGCTGGCCGCGCCCGCGCTCGGCATCTACCTGGTGCAGCGGCGGCTGGCCCTGATCGGCGACGGGATCGGGCACGTGGCGCTCACCGGCGTCGGCGCGGGCCTGCTGCTCAACCGCTCTCCCGTGCTGGTGGCAGTGATCGCCGCGACGCTCGGCGCGATCGTCATCGAGCTGGTCCGCGCGTACGGGCGCACCTCCGGCGACCTGGCGCTGGCGCTGCTGTTCTACGGCGGCATCGCCGGTGGCGTGGTGCTGGTCGGGCTCTCCGACGCCAGCAGCGGGGCGCTCAACGCGTACCTGTTCGGGTCGCTGACCACCACCTCGCAGGGCGACCTGGTCACCATCGGCGTGCTCGGCGCGGCGCTGCTGGTGACCATGCTGGTGCTGCGCCCGGCGCTGTTCGCGGTCTGCCACGACGAGGAGTACGCGCGCGTCTCCGGCCTGCCGGTACGCGCGCTGAACCTGATCATCGCGGTCGGCACCGCGATCACGGTGACCATCGCCATGCGGGCGGTCGGGGTGCTGCTGATCAGCGCGCTGATGGTGGTGCCGGTGGCCACCGCGCAGCAGGTGACCCGGGGCTTCCGGTCCACCATGGCGGCGGCCATGGCCCTGGGGCTGTTCGCCGCCGGCGCCGGCGTCTGGGTGGCGGCCACCGCTGACACCGCGCCCGGCGCGTCGGTGGTGCTGGTGGCGATCGGCTCGTTCCTGCTGGTCGCGCTCGGCGCGGCCGGTGTGCGGGCGCTGCGACGCCGGAGCGGGAGCGACCGGGCCGCGCCGCCGGTCGAGCCCGCCGAGCACGAGGTGCTGCTCGGATGAGGCCCTACCGGCTGACGCAGCTGGGATTGGTTACCGTTACAGGGTGACCGGCACGAACGGGTACGACGCCTTCGAGGGCGCGGGTGACCTGCTGCGCGCGCTCTCGGCCCCGATCCGGCTCGCGATCGTCAGCGAGCTGGCCGAGGGCGAGCGCTGCGTGCACGAGCTGGTCGAGAAGCTCGGCGCGCCACAGCCGCTGGTCTCCCAGCACCTGCGGGTGCTGCGCGGCGCCGGGGTGGTACGCGGGTCGCGGCGCGGCCGGGAGATCGCGTACGCCCTGGTGGACGACCACGTCGCGCACATCGTGGCGGACGCGGTCAGCCACGCCGGTGAAGGGCCCTCCTGAGGCGCGAAACTGTCTCGTGCCGGCAGGGCCGAGCCGTGGCAGGCTGTCCGGCGTGAAGATTTACGCCGACCGCTTTCCCACCGCGGCCCGCCAGTTCCTCACCGACCTGCTCGTGGTCGCCTGGGTGTACGCGGCGATCCGCTTCGCGCTGTGGCTGCACGACGTGGTCGAGAAGCTCGCCGTACCCGGGCAGAAGCTGGAGGGGGCCGGCGGTGGCCTCGCCGACAACCTGGCCGACGCCGGCGGCAAGGTCGGCCGCGTGCCGCTGGTCGGCGACGAGCTGACCGCGCCGTTCACCCGGGCCGCCGACGCCGCCCGCGCGGTCGCCGAGGCCGGCCGCGACCAGCAGGAGATGGTCGGGCAGCTGGCGCTCGGGCTGACCATCGCGGTGCTGGTGTTCCCGCTCGGCCTGGTGCTGTTCGGCTGGCTGCCGCTGCGGGTGCGCTGGATGCGCCGGGCAGGCGCGGCGAAGGCCCTGGCCGGCGCGCCGGCCGGCCGGGACCTGCTGGCGCTGCGCGCGCTGGCCGGTCAGCCGCTGTCGAAGCTGAACCGGATCGCGCCGGACGTCGCCGAGGCGTGGCGGCGCGGCGACGACGAGACCGTCGACGCGCTCGCCGCGCTGGAGCTGCGCGGGCTGGGGCTGCGCGGCGGCCGCTGACGGACCGGCTCCCGGCTCCCGGCTGATGCACTTCTCGGCGTTATGCCTCTGAGTCATATCTATGACTGAGAGGCATAACGCCAAAAACAGAGTCCTTCCTCTGGCACCACGTGACACCGCGTAACGGGTCGCTGGCCCCGTCTGAGGGCCGCCGGTCCGACGGCACGCCGCAGGTCCGGCACCACGGCCACGGGCCCGGGCCACGCCGCGACACCAGCTCGCTCCCCCGGTTCGGGAACGGAGACCGGTGGGGCGCGGCCGAAGTTCCTGCGCGGCCGGGCAGTCGCCGGACTCCGCGTGGACCGACGGACGACGCCGTCCGCAGGCGCAGCACGCCGGAACCCGGCACCGCACCGGCGGACGACGACCGCCGCGCGGGCGCGCCGAGGCGTAGCGGTTGGTCAGCCGGCCGGCGGGATGCGGCGGCGCACGTCCTCGGCGGTGGACGGCCCCGGTTCCCAGCGCGCCACCCACGGCAGGTCGGCGGGCGGCGTGAGGACGCCGTCCTCCAGCGAGGCGTACCGGCCGGCGACGATCCGCTTGGCGGCGGCCACGTCGACCGAGTCGGTGTTCGACCACAGGCCGGTGAACAGCTCGTCGACGCGCAGCCGCGCCTGACGGCAGAACAGGTCGGCCAGCTCGACGTTCTCCGGGTGCGCGTCCCGCTCGGCGTAGGCCCGGACGCAGACCGCGCTCATCGCGAACAGCTCCGCGCCGATGTCCACCACCCGGCCGAGGAACGCCTGCTTACGCTCCATCTTCCCCTGCCACCGGGACATCGCGTAGAACGTCGACCGGGCCAGCTTGCGGGAGGTCCGCTCGACGTGGCGCAGGTGCCCGGCCAGCGGCCCGAACTCCTGGTACGCCCCGGGCGTCTGCCCCTTGCCGACAGCGAGCGTGGGCAGCCACTTCGCGTAGAAGGCGCCGGCCCGCGCGCCCGCCTTCGCCTTGCGGCCCAGCCCGGCGTCCGGGTCGATGATGTCGCCCGCCACCGACAGGTGCGCGTCGACCGCCTCGCGGGCGATAAGCAGGTGCATGATCTCGGTGGAGCCCTCGAAGATCCGGTTGATCCGCAGGTCACGCAGGAGCTGCTCGACGGCGGCGGGCCGTTCGCCCCGGGCGGCGAGCGAGTCGGCCGTCTCGTACCCGCGTCCGCCGCGGATCTGGATCAGCTCGTCGGCGATCCGCCACGCCATCTCGCTGGCGTAGAGCTTGACCAGCGCCGCCTCGATCCGGATGTCGTTGCGGTCGTCGTCGGCGAGCATGCAGGACAGGTCGAGCATGGACTCCATGCCGTACGTGGTGGCGGCGATGAACGACAGTTTCTTCGCCACCGCCTCGTGCTCGGCCACCGGTCGGCCCCACTGGACCCGGTCCGCCGCCCACTCCCGGGCCACGTTCAGCGCCCACTTCCCGGCGCCCACGCACATGGCCGGCAGCGAGAGACGGCCGGTGTTCAACGTGGTCAGCGCGATCTTCAGGCCCTTGCCCTCGCCGCCGATCACGTTCTCGGCCGGCACGAACACGTCGTGGAAGCGGGTGAGGCTGTTCTCCAGGCCGCGCAGCCCGACGAAGGAGTTGCGCCGCTCGACGGTGATGCCGTCGCTGTCGCCCTCCACCATGAACGCGGTGATGCCGCCGCGCCGCCCCTCGCCGGCCGGCACCCGGGCCATCACCACGAGCAGGGTGGCGAGCGTGCCGTTGGTGGCCCAGAGTTTCACCCCGTTGAGCCGGTAGCCGGCGCCGTCCGCCGTCGGCTCGGCGGTGGTGGCGAGCCGGGCCGGGTCGGAGCCGACGTCCGGCTCGGTGAGCAGGAACGCGGAGACCTCACCGGCGGCGAGCCGGGGCAGGAACCGGTCCTTCTGCTCGGGTGTGCCGAACATCTTCAGCGGCTGCGGCACGCCGATCGACTGGTGCGCGGAGAGCAGCGCGCTGACCGCCGGGCTCACCGAGCCGACGAGCATCAGCGCCCGGCAGTAGTGCAGGTTGCTCAGCCCGAGTCCGCCGTACTTGCGGTCGATCTTCATGCCGAACGCGCCCAGCCCGGCCAGTCCGTGGAACACCTCGTCGGGGATGCGCGCGTCCCGCTCGATCGCCTCACCGTCCACCTCGGACCCCAGGTACGCCCGCAGCGAGCCGAGGAACTCGTCGGCACGGGCCACCTCGGCCGGGTCGGGGCGGGGCCACGGGTCGATCAGGTCGAGCCGGAACCGGCCGAGGAAAAGTTCCTTGCCGAAGCTGGGCCGGTCCCAGGCCGACTCGCGGGCCGCCTCGGCGACCTGGCGGGCCTCCTTCTCGGTGACCTGGCCCGCCTCTCCGGGCAGCGGCCCCGCGCCGTCGGGGGACTCGGGCCGGCTGTTCTGTGTCGTGGTCACGGCTGCCTCCTCGTCGGTCCGGCTGCGTCGACGCGCTCGACGAAAACGACGCTACCCCCGGGTGTTACCCAGGGGTAGCGCCGCGTGCACGTCCGATTTGGCGGACGGTCAGCCGCCGGTGAGCGTCTGCGGGTCGTCGTCCTCGTCGTCGATGTCGTCGTCGCCCCAGTTGCGGCGGCTGAACGGCAGGATCGCCCAGAAGATCAGGAACCAGAGGCCGGTGAGCGCGCTGAGCAGGAACGCGATCGGCCGGTCCAGCACGAAGTCGGAGACCAGCAGGACCGAGCTGACCATCGCGATCAGCATGAAGAACAGGCCGCCGGTGGCCATCCGGTGGGCGAAGCGGACCAGTTCCGGCTTGCGTCCCTGGCGGAACAGCGCCCGGTGGAACGCCACCGGAGAAATGATCATCGCGGCGGAGGCGGCTGCGGTCAGCAGCGCCAGGATGTAGATGTCACGCTGGAACTCGGTGGTCCGGTCGAACCCGGCGCTGAACGGCAGCGTCAGCAGGAAGGCGAACAGGATCTGCACGCCGGTCTGCGCGACGCGCAGCTCCTGCAACAGATCGGCGAAGTTGCGCTGCCAGCGCTGCTTCTCGGATTCCTTCGACACTCGCGGACCTCCCCGGGAGACGGCACGGCCGGCGGGTGAACGCCCACCGGCAGGACCGCCTGTGCCCCGTACGGATGATCACGAAACCGGTTCAGGAACCGCGGCGGATCCGCCCCGCGTACCGTGCCTCCAGCTCGGCGTTGTGCTCGTCGCCGCCGGTGATGTTCGCGGACAGGTAGACCGGCGGACGCTCCCCCGCCGCGACCAGCCGGGCCACCACCTCGGCGACGATCTGCTGGGCCAGCAGCGCCGCGGTGATCGACGAGACCGCGCCCACCGCGCCGCCGCCCGGCAGCGGCAGCGTGGCGTCGCCGTACGGGGCGCCGTTGTCCAGCACCACGTCGGCGAAGTCGGCGAGCTTGCGGCCGGACGGGTGCCGCGACGTCATCCGGGCCGAGTGCTGCGCCGACGTGATCGCCACCAGCCCGTGCCCGCGTTCCTTCACGATGGACGCGAACTCGACCATCGCCCCGTTCACGCCCGAGTTCGAGGCGAGCACGAACACGTCCTGCGGCCGGATCGGCGCCAGCTCGTAGAGGCGGTGCGCCACCGCCGGGTCGCGTTCCAGCTTCGGGCCCAGCACGTCGGCCGGGTCGCCGCCGACCAGCACCAGGTCACGCAACGCGATCCGGTTCGTGGGCACCAGCCCACCGGCCCGACCGGCGATCTCCATGGCCAGCGCCTCGGAGTGCCCGGTGCCGAACGCGTGCACCACGCCGTCGGCGCGCAGCGCCGCCGCGATCAGGTCGGCCGCGTCCGCCACGTTGCGCCGCTGTTCGGCGGCGACCCGGCCGATCGTCTCGGTCACCACCGCCAGGTACGCCTCGGCGCTCACCGTCATGCCTCCTCCGTTCCTGCGCACCGGGCGAGGATCGCCTCGGCCAGCGGGCCGGGCGCCTCGTCCGGGATCCAGTGGCTGACGCCAGGCAGCGTCACGAACCGGTAGTCACCTGTGACGTGCGCGGCGCACGCCTGCGCGGCCGTCCGGCCGATCGCCACGTCCTTGTCGCTCCAGACGAACGTGGTGGGCACCCCGACCGGGGCGACCGCCTTCATGTCCGCCCCGGTCATCGCCCGGTACCAGTTCAGCGCCGCCGTCAACGCCCCCGGCTCGCGCATCGGCTCGGCGTACCGGGCCACCGCGCCGGCGTCGCCCACGCCGCTGAGCAGCTTGCGCAGCGTGGCACCGTTCCACGCCAGCAGCACCTTTTCCGCCGTACCGGGCTTACGGAACAACGCTATGTACGCGGACTTGACCTTCTGCCGCGGGTCGGTGGCGAGCGCGTGCCCCATCGCGGCCGGGTGCGGCACCGACACCGCGGTCAGCGTCCGCACCCGCTCCGGGTGCGCCGCCGCCAGACCCCACGCCACGATCGCGCCCCAGTCGTGGCCGACCACGTGGGCGCGGGTCACCCCGAGGGAGTCCAGCACCGCCGCCGCGTCGGCCACCAGCTCCGGAATCCGGTACGCCCCGACGTCCGCCGGCCGCGCGCCGGGCGAGTAGCCGCGCTGATCGAGCGCGTACGTGCGCAGCCCGGCGGCGTGCAGCGCGGGCGTCACCGCGTCCCACTCGCCGGAGTGCTGCGGGAAGCCGTGCAGCAGCAGGACCGGGTCACCGCCCTCGGGGCCGTCGGCGCGTACCTCGAACGTCAGTCCCCGCGCATCCACCAGCATGATCGCCACCATACCGACACTCGCCCTGCTGGGCCGGGGCCCGTGGTCGGTGCTAGCGTCTGCGACGAGACAACTTCACATCCGACAGGGGAGCGCACAGCGCTGAGAGTGCGGGCCGGTGCCCGCAGACCCTCGAACCTGATCTGGGTAATGCCAGCGCAGGGAGTTCGGTCGACCTCCAGCCGCGTCGCCGTCCGGTGACCACCGGGCGCGGCGTGCGTCTTCTCCTGGTTCACCTCGACGAACTGGGAGCCAACCGTGAACCACAACGACAGCAACCGCTGGCGTACCGTCGACATCGTCGTCGCCTCGGTCATCGCCGTCACCTTCGGCGTCGTGTTCCAGCTCTGGAACATCCTCTGGAAGGGCAGCGACGGGCCGTTCGCCTTCTTCGCCCCGCTCCAGTCGGTCATGTACGGCGTCTGGCTCATCCCGGCCGTGCTGAGCGCGCTCATCGTCCGCAAGCCGGGGGCGGCGCTGCTCACCGAGACCGTCGCCTCGGCCGTCTCGGTGCTGCTCGGCTCCCCCTACGGTGCGATGGCGATCCTCCAGGGCGCGGTGCAGGGCCTGGGCGTCGAGGCGGTCTTCGCGGCCACCCGGTACCGCCTCCACCGGCCGCTCACGGCGGCGCTCGCCGGCGCGTGCGGCGGCCTCTTCGCCACGCTGTTCGACGCTCTCTACTGGTACCCCGGCACGAGCTGGACGACGTTCCGGCTGCCCTACATCGCGTTCGGCGTGCTCAGCTGTCTGCTGGTGGCCGGCCTGGGTGCGGTGGCCCTCACCCGCGCGCTGGCGAACACCGGCGTCCTGGACCGCTTCCCCGCCGGCCGCGACCGCGCCCTGGTCTGAGGCTCGCCTCGCCTCGCCCCGCCCCGGTGATCAAGGAGTTTGCGTCCGCCGGGCACGGTTTTCCGGACGCGAACTCCTTGATCACGCAGGCTGGGCCGGGAGAGGGGGTGGGTGAGCGGTGAGCGGGGTGGTGCTGCGGGGGTTCGGGTGGCGGCACGGGGGACGGAAACGCTGGGCTCTGCGCGGGGTGGATCTTCGGGTGGAGAGCGGCGAGCGGGTGCTGCTGCTCGGACCCTCCGGCGCCGGTAAGAGCACGCTGCTGGCGGCGCTGGCCGGGCTGCTGCCGGAGGACTCCGGCGAGCAGGAGGGCACCGTCGAGATCGACGGGCTGGACCCGCGCAAGGCCCGCGAGCGCGTCGGCATCCTGTTCCAGGATCCGCAGACCCAGCTCGTCATGGCCCGCTCCGGCGACGACGTGGCGTTCGGGCTGGAGAACCGTGGCGTACCCGCCGGGGAGATCTGGCCCCGCGTCGACGAGGCGCTGCGCCGGGTCGGCTTCCCGTACGACCGGGACCGGCCGACCGCCGCGCTCAGCGGCGGCGAGCAGCAGCGGCTCGCCCTGGCCGGCACGCTCGCGCTGCGCCCCGGACTGCTGCTGCTGGACGAGCCCACCGCCAACCTCGACCCGGCCGGCGCCGCGCTGATCCGCCGGGCCGTCGCGAACGCGCTCGACACGGACACCACGATGGTCCTGGTGGAGCACCGGGTCACCGAGGCGCTGCCGCTGGTCGACCGCGTGGTGGTGCTGGAACCGGGCGGCGGGGTGCGCGCCGACGGGCCGCCCGCTGCGGTCTTCGCCGCGCACGGCGACGCGCTGGCCGCCGCCGGGGTGTGGGTGCCCGGCCAGGTCACGCCACCCCGGCACGCCACCACGCCGCCCGGCGACGTGCTGCTCACCGCGGAGCGGCTCGGCCTGCCGCCCCGGCTCGACCCCACCGATCTTCGAGTACGCGCCGGCGAGGCGCTCGCCGTCCTCGGCCCCAACGGGGCCGGCAAGTCGACGCTGGCGCTGCTCCTGGGCGGCCTGCTGAAACCCGGCACGGGCGGCGTCACCGCGTCGGCGGAACTGGCCGGGCGGGACGCGCGCACTCCCCCGTACCGCTGGCGGGCGCCCGCGCTGGTACGCCGGATCGGCTCGGTGTTCCAGGACCCGGAACACCAGTTCGTCACCGCCACCGTCCGCGACGAGCTGGCGCTCGGCCCGCGCCGCACCGGGCAGCCCCAGGCAGCGGTCAGCGCCACAGTGGACGCCCTGCTGGAGCGGCTGCGGCTGGACCGGCTGGCCGGCGCCAACCCGTACACCCTCTCGGGTGGCGAGGCGCGGCGGCTGAGCGTGGCGACGGCCCTGGCCACCGCGCCCCGCCTGCTGATCTGCGACGAGCCTACGTTCGGCCAGGACCGGCGCACGTGGCTGGAACTGATCGACCTGCTCGCCGAGCTGCGCGACGCCGGGCACGGCGTGGTGGCGGTGACCCACGACGAGGACTTCGTGGCCGCGCTGGCCGACCGGACGCTCACCCTGGGGGCGTCCTCGTGATCAACGTCGAACCGGTCGCCGCGCCGGGCGCTCCGCTGGCCCGGCGCAACCCGGTGGCGAAGCTGGCCGCCGCGATGGTGTTCACGCTGATCCTGGTGGCGACGCTCGATCCGGTGGCCCCGGCCGTCGCCATCGCCGTCGAACTCGCGGTGCTGCCGCTGTTCGGCGTCCGCTACCGGGTGCTGGCCCGCCGCGCCTGGCCGCTGCTCGCCGGTGCCGTCGGCATCCTGGTCACGCTTGTGCTCTTCGCGGCCGACCGTTCCGGCCCGGTGCTGCTCCAGGCCGGGCCGATCCTGGTCACCGAAGGGGTGCTCGTCACGGCGCTGGGCCTGGTGCTGCGGATGCTCGCGGTGGCGCTGCCCGGCATCGTCGTGTTCGCCACCACCGACCCGACCGACCTGGCCGACGCGCTGATCCAGAACGCGAAGGCGCCCGCCCGGTTCGCCATCGGCGCGCTGGCCGCGTTCCGGATGGTGCCGCTGCTGGAGCAGGAATGGCGGATGATCAGCATGGCCCGGCGGGCCCGCGGCGTGGACGCCGGCCGCAATCCGGTGGCGAAGCTGCGGCTGTTCGGGTCGACCGCGTTCACGCTGTTGGTGGGCGCGATCCGGCGCGGTACACGGCTCGCCGTCGCGATGGACGCCCGGGGCTTCGACGCGGGTACGCCGCGCACCGTGGCCCGCCCGCAGCGCTTCACCGGCGCGGACACGCTGCTGGTCGTGGGATCGGCCCTCCTGGCCGCCGCCGCTCTGGCGACAAGCATCGCCCTGGGCACCTTCCGCCCCCTGATCGGCTGACCCCCCTCGCCCCGCCTCGCCCCGCCCCGCCCCCGTTGATCATGAAGTTGACGGCACGGGCTGCCCGTTTTGTCGCCGCCAACTTCATGATCGACCGACGTCGGGGAAGATCTTGGTAGGAAATGGTCCCCATAGGGGCCGAAATCTTCCAAGATCTCTAGGGACACCGGCGGTGGGGGCGAGCGGCGGGAAGGAGAAACGCTGCCCGGGCAAGGACCCGGATGAGGGGCCTGCCCGGGCAGCGGGCGACGGGATCCGGCCTGCCGGTCAGCTCCGGCGGAACGCGTAGAAGCGGGTCTGGCCGGCGCGCTGGCTGCGCCCGGTGACCCGGGCCTGCCGCCCTGCCGGTGGGCCGGATCGGGGCGGCGTCGCGGGCGCGCTGGGCAGGACCGGAGTCTCCGGTGACGCCGAATGCGGCGCCGCGTCCAGGGACACGGCGGACGCCACCGGCTCCGTCGGGAGCACCACTGCGGGCGGCGCGGTGAGCGCGTCGAGCGCCGGCGCGGTCACCTGCGGCGAGGACTGTTTGCGGGACTTCTTCGGATTGCGCTTCGCGGGCATTCGCGGGCCTCCTGTCGTGCGGGCGCGCCGACCGGGACGCGCCGAGCGAGGACTCCGGCGCATTCCGATCACGACAGACACCGCGACCGACGGTGGCGGGGAAGGATGCGGACGCCCGGAGCAGGACGGGTCCACGGCACTCGCGGCGGTGGACCGGGCTCGGAGGTGGGGCGTCACATACGCATGCGGCAACGCTATCGCGCCACCGGCGAGTCCCGCAGCCGAATTAAGCCGAGGGACGTACGGCCACCCGCCGGTCACACCCTGTGGACACCGTCGCCCACATCCTCGACGGCCGCGATACGGTCGCAGCACGGCAGTACGGACGAGAGGTGGCGGTACGCATGGCAGAGCAGGCGACGGCGCAGATCGGGGTCACCGGTCTGGCGGTGATGGGCCGCAACCTGGCCCGGAACCTGGCCCGCAACGGCTTCGCCGTGGCGGTGCACAACCGGTCGCCGGAACGTACCCGCAGCCTGGTCGCGGAGCACGGCGACGAGGGTACGTTCGTGCCGTCGGAGTCGCTCGCGGACTTCGTCGGCTCGCTGGAGCGGCCCCGCGCGGTGATCGTGATGGTGAAGGCCGGCGCCCCGACCGACGCGGTGATCGACGAGCTGGTCCCGCTGCTGGAGGAGGGCGACATCGTCGTCGACTGCGGCAACGCGCACTTCGCCGACACCCGCCGCCGGGAGGAGGCGCTGCGCGCGCACGGGCTGCACTTCGTCGGTACCGGCGTGTCCGGCGGCGAGGAGGGCGCGCTGCTCGGCCCGAGCATCATGCCCGGCGGGTCGGCCGAGTCGTACCGCAAGCTGGGGCCGATCTTCTCCAAGATCGCCGCGCACGTGGACGGCGAGCCCTGCTGCCGGCACGTCGGGCCGGACGGCGCGGGCCACTTCGTGAAGATGGTGCACAACGGCATCGAGTACGCCGACATGCAGCTCATCGCCGAGGCGTACGACCTGTTGCGGGCCGGTCTGTCGGCGAGCCCGGCGGAGATCGCGGAGATCTTCCGGGAGTGGAACGGCGGCGAGCTGGGGTCGTTCCTCATCGAGATCACCGCCGACGTGCTCGGCCACACCGACGCGGCAACCGGTCAGGCGTTCGTCGACGTGGTGCTCGACCAGGCCGAGCAGAAGGGCACCGGCCGCTGGACCGTGCAGAGCGCGCTCGACCTGGGCATTCCGATCACCGGCATCGCCGAGGCCACGTTCGCCCGGTCGCTGTCCGGGCACGCCGGCCAGCGCGAGGCCGCCCGCCGGGTGTTCGCCGACGCGGGCGAGAAGTGGCAGGTGGACGACCGGGAGACGTTCGTCGAGGACGTGCGCCGCGCGCTGCTGGCCAGCAAGATCGTCGCGTACGCGCAGGGCTTCGACCACATCCGCGCCGGCAGCCGGGAGTACGACTGGAACATCGACCTGGGCGGCACGGCCACCATCTGGCGGGGTGGCTGCATCATCCGGGCCGGTTTCCTGGACCGCATCCGCGAGGCGTACGACGCGGAGCCGGACCTGGCGACGCTGCTCGTCGCGCCGTGGTTCGCCGAGCGGGTCAGCGCCGGCGTACCGGCCTGGCGACGGGTGGTGGCCGACGCGGCCCGGGCGGGCGTGCCGGCACCGGCCTTCGGGTCGTCGCTGGCCTACTTCGACGCGCTGCGGGCGCAGCGGCTGCCGGCCGCGCTGATCCAGGGGCTGCGGGACAACTTCGGCGCGCACACCTACCACCGGTTGGACCGGGACGGCTCGTTCCACACGCTCTGGGCGGGCGACCGCTCCGAAGTGGAGGCGTGAGCCCGGCCGGACACCTCACCAGGCCCGCTGGGCGTGCGGGTCGGGCGCCCAGCCGGCCGCCGGCTCGCCGGCCGCCAGTTCGCCGATCTCGCCGGAGCGGACCGCCGGGGTGTGCCCCAGTTCGGCGCACCACCGCTCGGCCAGCTCGGCGCACAGCCCGGCGACCGCGTCCCGGCGGTCCGGTTCCACCAGGTCGGCGGCGGCCAGGGCAGCAGTCATCTCGTACCGGAGATCGCGCATCCTCCACCCCCGTGGCGGGCGCGCACCCGGCGGCGCGCCCCTGCGCCGATCGTAGAGCGCAACGCCCCGCGCCCGGCGGTAAAGCCGGATGCGGGGCGTACCGGTCGGGCCGACGTCGCAGGTCAGAAGAACCGGCGACGCCTGGCCTTCTGCGGCCGGATCAGGTCGGCGCCCTTGGTCAGCAGACGGCTCACCCCGGACGGGCCGCGACGGGCCTCCAGGGTGTGGCTGAGCCGGCGCGCGCCGGCCGCCGCCAGCGGCACGGCGACCGCCATGACCGCCCACTGCGCGATCCGCTTCTGAATCATGTGGTTCACCTCCGCGTTTGCTGTCTGGAGGTATCGGTACCCAGAGCGGCGCGCCGGTAAGCCTGCCCCCTCAGGCGCCCGGGGCGACCGGGTTGGGCAGGGCGCCGCCGAAGCGGCGGTCGCGCTGGGCGTACAGCTCGCAGGCGTACCAGAGGTGGCGGCGGTCGAAGTCGGGCCAGAGCGTGTCCAGGTAGACCAGTTCGGCGTACGCGGTCTGCCAGAGCAGGAAGTTGGAGATGCGCTGCTCGCCGGAGGGGCGCAGGAACAGGTCGACCTCGGGCACCTCGGGGTGGTAGAGGTACCGCGCGACAGTCTTCTCGTTCACCTTGGCCGGGTCCAGCTTGCCGGCGGCGACGTCGCGGGCGATCCCGGCGGCGGCGTCGGCGATCTCCGCCTGGCCGCCGTAGTTGACGCAGAACTGCAGCGTCAGCGTCGAGTTGCCGCGCGACATCTCCTCGGCGGTCTGCAGCTCGGAGATGACGCTCTTCCACAGCCGGCCCGCGCGGCCCGACCAGACCACCCGTACGCCCAGGTCGACGAGCTGGTCGCGGCGGCGACGGATGACGTCGCGGTTGAAGCCCATCAGGAAGCGGACCTCGTCGGGCGAGCGCCGCCAGTTCTCGGTGGAGAACGCGTACGCCGACAGGTAGGGAATCCCCATCTCGATCGCGCCCTCGACGGTGTCGAACAGGCTGTGCTCGCCCTGCTCGTGCCCCTTGGTGCGGGGCAGGCCGCGCTCCTTGGCCCAGCGGCCGTTGCCGTCCATCACGATGGCGACGTGCCGGGGCACCGCGGCGGGCGGCAGCGCCGGCGGACGGGCCCCGGAGGGGTGCGGGGTCGGCGGGACCGGCTCGCGGCGGGTCGCCCTCGTCGATCGGATCACTCGGTCATCTCCCTGTTCACACCGGCGACGGGCCCGGCGCCGGAGCGCGGCGGGACCACATCCGGTCCCGCGCCGCCGGGCGACGGGACCGCGCCGGCCGCCGGGGCGCCCCGGTCGACCAGCGGCAGCGAGCGTAGCGCGCGTTCCAGATGCCACTGGAGGTGCGCCGCGACCAGCCCGCTGCACTCCCGGCGTACGCCGGTCTCGGCCGCGTCGGCGTACCCCCAGTCGCCGGAGGTCAGCGCGGACATCAGCTCCAGCGTGGCGGGCGCGGGGTGGGCGGCGCCGGGGGGCCGGCAGTCCGGGCAGACGGCGCCGCCGGCCGGTACGGAGAACGCGCGGTGCCGGCCCGGCTCGCCGCAGACCGCGCAGGCGGCGAGCGCCGGCGCCCAGCCGGCGAACGCCATGCCGCGCAGCAGGTACGCGTCGAGCACCAGCGTGGTGGCGTGCTCGCCGCGGGCCAGCGACTTCATCGCGCCGAGGGTGAGCTGGAACAGCCGCAGCGACGGTTCGCGCTCGACCGGGGTGAGCCGCTCGGCGGTCTCGGCGATCGCGCTGGCGGCCGTGTAGCGGGGGTAGTCGCCGAGGAACCGTTTGCCGTACAGCTCGATCGCCTCGACCTGGCTGACGGTGTGCAGCGAGCTGCCCTGGTTGCCCTTGGGGTCACCGGCGAGCTGGAGGTCGACGTGCCCGAACGGCTCCAGCCGGGCGCCGAACCGGCTCGTGGTGCGCCGCACGCCCCGGGCCACCGCGCGCAACCGGCCGTGCCGGCGGGTGAACAGCGTGATGATCCGGTCGGACTCGCCCAGCTTCTGCACACGCAGCACCACCGCGTCGTCGCGGTAGAGCTGTCGGCGGTACCCGGCCATCAGGCCATTCTCCCTCCGGGTGCGATCTCAGGGTCGGCTCGGGGTGGACCGGCGGGCGATCCCCGATGTGCCGGGCGCCGGGCCGGACCTAGTGTGCTGGCCATGGCTTCGCTCCGTACCGCGGTGGCCGCGACCGCTGCCGCCACGCTCATCGTTCTCTCCGGGTGTGACACCCTCTCGTTCCGCCGGCTCGACTACGACCACACCGAGCAGGCGAAGATCACCCGGATCACCGTGACGGAAGACGGCTCCGGGGACGTCGTGGTCCGGGCCAACGGCCCGGCCGACCAGGTACGGATCAAGCGCGTCGTCCGCTACCAGGGCGACGAGCCGACCAGCCGGTACGAGATCAAGGGCGACGAACTCGTGCTGCCCACCGACTGCGGTCACCGGTGCAGCATCTCCTGGGAGGTGACCGCGCCGCCCGGCGTGGCGGTGAAGGGCGGGACCGCCTCGGGCAACGTCGACCTGACCGAGATCGGGGCGGTGGAGTTCACGCTCAGCTCCGGCGACCTGACCATCCGGGGCGCCACCGGAGAGGTCCGCGCGTCGTCCACGTCCGGCAACATCCGGGTGGTCGAGGCGGCCCGCCCGGTGCGGTTGCGGGCCCGTTCCGGCGACATCGAGGCCCGGCGCCTCGCCTCCGCGGTCGACGCCGAGACCACCTCCGGCAACGTCGTCGTGGAACTGGACCAGCCCGCTCCGGCCCGGCTGCACGCCACCAGCGGGGACGTGGACCTGGCCGTGCCGGCCGGCCGCTACCGGGTGCGGGCCGAGGCGAGATCCGGGGACACCGACGTGACGGTGACCGACGACCCTGGCGCGTCAGTGCTGCTGGACGTCTCCGCCACCAGCGGGAACGTGACGGTCACCAGCCGCTGAGCGCGGTCAGTCGGCGGCCGGGGCGTCCCGCCGGTGGCCGCCCGCGCCCGGCGGCGGGTCGTCCGCCCGGTCCACCGCGCGGCGCGGCGACGGGATCCGGGCGCCGGCGCCCACGAGCCCGTCCTGGGCGCCGGCGGGAGCCGGGCTGGCCGGGGCGGCCGCCGCCCGCTCCGCCACGGTCCGCCGCGGCCTGCCGGGAAGCAGTTCCGGGGTACGCCGGGCGGCCACGTCCTCGACCCAGCCGACCATCAGCGTCACCACGCCGACCAGCGCGAAGACCAGCCCCACCCGCAGCCACAGGCCGACCGGGTCGCGTGGCGACCAGCCGACCAGGCCGACGAGCGGGGTGAGCGCCACCACGAACGGCATGTGCCAGAGGTAGATGGTCAGCGCGCGCCGGTTCACCACCGTCACCGCGCGGCCGAGCGCCGGCACGCGGTCTACCCAGGTCACCCCGGTCGGCGCGCGGCCGATCGCGACCAGGATGAACGCGGCCGACCAGAGCGCGTTACCGAGCGGGATGTCGTTGATGTCGTACCCGCGCGGGCCGGGATGGGTGAAGATCCAGGCCAGGCCGGCCGCGCCGACGACGGCGGCCACCGGCAGCAGCACCCGGTTGCGCATCCGGCGCAGCAGCCCGTCGTGGTGGGCGAAGCCGAGCAGCCAGGCGCCGAAGTAGAGGCCGAACTCGCGCAGCACCGTCGGCGGGTTCGCCAGGATGCCGGCCTCGATCGCGACCAGGAGCAGGTACGGCGCGGCCAGCGTGGGCAGCGGCGCCCGGCGGAACAGCCACAGCACGAACGGTGAGGCGAGCACGAACCACAGGTAGTCCCGCAGGTACCAGATCGGGCTGAGCGCCAGCCCGCCCCAGTAGTTGGCCGGTGGGTCACTGATCGGGAACAGCCAGAGCAGCACCTTCGGGCCGAACGCCAGCCCGGTGAGCAGCATGGCCGGCACGAAGACGGCGGCGACCACCCACAGCGACGGCAGCAGCCGGCGCAGCCGCCGCCCGACCGCGCCCACCCCGCTGCGGTCCAGCGACGCGGCCATCAGCGACCCGGCCAGGGCGAACATCACCGACATCGCCGGGAACACCAGCGTGAGCGTGGCGTAGCCGGTGACGTGGTACGTGACGACTCGGAGGATGGCCAGGAAGCGCAGCAGGTCCAGATAGCGGTTTCGCATCAGCTCGCGGCGGGGTCCGGGGGCAGAGACAATGGTCCCTACCCTGCTCCCGGACACCTCGAAACAACCACAGACGCCTATGAAAAGTGAGATGTCCCATAGGCCTGACTGATCCTGATCACCCGTCGCCGAGCACGCCCGGCCGAGGGCTCAGAAGCCGAGCTTGCGCAGCTGCTTCGGGTCGCGTTGCCAGTCCTTCGCCACCCGTACGTGCAGGTCGAGGTAGACCCGGGTGCCGAGCAGTTCCTCGATCTGCCGCCGGGCGGTGGTGCCGACGTGCTTGAGGCGGCTGCCCCGGTGGCCGATGACGATGGCCTTCTGGCTCGACCGCTCGACGTACACGTCGGCGTAGATCTTGGTGAGGTTGCCCTCCGGGATCATCTCCTCGACCACCACCGCGATGGAGTGCGGCAGCTCGTCGCGTACGCCCTCCAGCGCCGCCTCGCGGACCAGCTCCGCCACCAGGACCTGCTCCGGGTCGTCGGTGAGCATGTCGTCCGGGTAGAGCTGCGGCGAGGGCGGCAGGTAGCCGGTCATCACGTCCACGAGCGTGTCGACCTGGTGCCCGGAGACCGCGCTGACCGGCACCACGGCAGCGAACTCGCCCAGCTCGCTGACCGCGAGCAACTGCTCGGCCAGCCGCTTCTTGTCCACCAGGTCGGTCTTCGTCACCACCGCCAGCACGGTGGCCTTCAGGCTCGCCAGCTCGCCGGTGATGAAACGGTCGCCCCGGCCGACCGGCTCGTTCGCCGGCACGCACAGGCCGATCACGTCGACCTCGCTCCACGTCTCCCGGACCAGGTCGTTGAGGCGCTCCCCCAGCAGCGTGCGGGGGCGGTGCAGGCCCGGGGTGTCGACCAGCACGAGCTGCGAGTCCGGCCGGTGCAGCACCGCCCGGATGATGTGCCGGGTGGTCTGCGGCTTGTTCGAGGTGATCGCGATCTTGGTGCCGACGATCGCGTTCGTGAGCGTCGACTTGCCGGCGTTCGGCCGCCCAACGAAACAGGCGAAACCGGCCCGGTAGGGACGCGCCTCAGGCGTGGTCACTCGACCACCGTGCCGAGCACGGCGCCGTCCGGCGCGGCCACGTGGATCGGCGCGTCGGCGGACAGGTCACGCACCGCCGCGTGCCCCGCCCCGTCCAGCGTCGACGCCTCGGTCACCACCACAGCGGCCTCCAGCCGGCTCGCGCCCGCCGCCACCGCCGAGGCGACAGCCAGCTGGAGCGCGGTGAGCGTCAACGACGGCAGCGCCACGCTCGCCGCCGCGTACGTCCGGCCGTCCTGGTCGCGGACCGCGGCGCCCTCCACTGCCGCCACCCGGCCCCGCGCGCCCCGGGCCAGCACGACGAGCTTGGCGTCCTCGGCGCTCAGCTCGGCCGGATCGGCCGGGGTGGGCAGGGCGGCGGGCACGGCGGGTGTCTCAGGCATCGGCGGATTGCCTCTCCTCGGAACGGTTGTTGTCGCCACGGGAATCGGGCGGGTCGTTTCGGTTCGCGCCCTCCGGCGCGTCGCCCCGGTCGACGCGGCTCACCAGAACCGTGTCGATCCGGTTGCGCCGGCCGGTGGTGCCCTCGGCCATCAACCGCAGGCCGGCCACCTCGGCCTCGGCGCCCGGGATGGGCACCCGGCCGAGCGCCTGCGCCAGCAGGCCACCGACCGTCTCCACCTCGTCGGTGGGCAGCGCGGTGTCGAACAGCTCGCCCAGATTCTCCACCGGCAGCCGCGCGGTCACCCGCACGGCCCCGTCCGGCAGATGCTCGACCGGCGGGCGCTCGACATCGTACTCGTCGGTGATCTCCCCGACGATCTCCTCCAGGATGTCCTCGATGGTGACCAGCCCGCCGGTGCCGCCGTACTCGTCGACGACGATGACCAGGTGGTTGCGGGCCGCCTGCATCTCCGAGAGCAGGTCGTCCACCGGCTTGGACTCCGGCACGAACGTGGCCGGGCGCATCAGCTCGGCCACCGGCATCTGCCGGGCCGCCTGGTCGCCCTGCACCCGCCGGATCAGGTCCTTGAGGTAGAGCACGCCGAGCACGTCGTCGACGTTCTCGCCGATCACCGGGATGCGGCTGAACCCGGAGCGCAGGAACAACGCCAGCGCCTGGGCGAGCGTCTTGCGCTCCTCGATCCACACCATCTCGGTACGCGGCACCATCACCTCGCGCGCGATGGTGTCGCCGAGCGCGAAGACCGAGTGGATCATCTGGCGCTCGCCGTGCTCCACCACGCCGCGCTGCTCGGCCAGGTCGACCAGTTCCCGCAGCTCCACCTGGGTCGCGAACGGCCCCTCGCGGAAGCCCTTGCCCGGGGTGACCGCGTTGCCGATCAGGATCAGCAGCGACGCCAGCGGGTTGAGCGCGCGGCCCAGCCAGCGCACCAGCGGCGCGACCGCCCGGCCGACCGCGTACGCGTGCTGGCGGCCGATCGTGCGCGGCCCGACCCCGACCACCACGAAGCTCACCACCGTCATCGCGCCGGCGGTCACCAGCGCCGCCCGCCAGCCCGCGCCGAACGTGTCCACAGCCACCAGCGCGACCAGCGTGGTGGCGGTCAGCTCGGCCAGCAGCCGCAGCAGGAGCAGCAGGTTCAGATGGCGGACCACGTCACCGGCGACCACCTGCAGGGCCCGCCCGCCGCGCGCCCCGTCCCGGGTCAGCTCCGCGGCGCGGGCCGGGGAGACCGCTGCGAGCGCCGCCTCGGTCATCGCGATCAGGCCGGCGAGGACCACCAGCCCGGCGGCGAAGACCAGGAGTTGAAGATCGGGCAGGCCGGCGGGCGCGCGGACCGCCGCCAAGGTGTCCATCACCGCGACCGGGTCGACCGCCAGCTGGCCAGCAGCCGGGCCTGGAGACCGAACATCTCCCGCTCCTCCTCGGGCTCGGCGTGGTCGTAGCCGAGCAGGTGCAGCACGCCGTGCACGGTGAGCAGGTGCAGCTCGTCGGCCGCCGAGTGCCCGGCCACGGCGGCCTGCTTGGCCGCCACCTCCGGACAGAGCACGATGTCGCCGAGCAGGGCCGGCTCACCGCCGGCCGGGGCGCTCTCGCCCGGGCCGTGGTCGACGCTGCCCTCGTCCATGGGGAAGGCGAGCACGTCGGTCGGGCCGTCGCCGCCCATCCAGCGGTGGTTCAGCTCCGACATGTACTCGATGTCGACGAGCAGCACGGACAGCTCGGCGAGGGGGTTGACCCCCATCTCGTCGAGGGCGTGCCGCGCGACGGCGAGCACGGCGTCGGTGTCGACCTCGACACCCGACTCGTTGGCGATCTCGATGGACAACTGTCTTCCTCTGATGGTGTGACGGCTTGCGCCGGTGGTCAGCGGCGCCGGCCGGCCCGGCCGCCCTGGGCGGTCCGCCCGGGTACGGCGTGCACGCTCTGGGCCTGCTGGTTCTCCCGCTCGGCGTCCCAGCGGGCGTACGCGTCGACGATCTCACCCACCAGCTTGTGGCGGACCACGTCGGAGCTGGAGAGCTGGGCGAAGTGCACGTCCTCGACGTTGTTCAGGATCTCCCGGACCACGCGCAGGCCGCTGGTCGTCCCGCCGGGAAGGTCCACCTGGGTGACGTCACCGGTGACGACGATCTTGGAGCCGAAGCCGAGCCGGGTGAGGAACATCTTCATCTGCTCGGGCGTGGTGTTCTGCGCCTCGTCCAGGATGATGAACGCGTCATTAAGCGTGCGGCCCCTCATGTATGCCAGCGGCGCGACCTCGATCGTCCCGGCGGCCATCAGCTTCGGGATGGTCTCCGGGTCGAGCATGTCGTGCAGCGCGTCGTAGAGCGGGCGCAGGTAGGGGTCGATCTTCTCGTTCAGGGTGCCGGGCAGGAAGCCCAGCCGCTCCCCCGCCTCGACCGCCGGGCGGGTCAGGATGATCCGGTTGACCTGCTTGGCCTGCAGCGCCTGCACTGCCTTCGCCATCGCGAGGTAGGTCTTGCCGGTGCCGGCCGGGCCGATCCCGAAGACGATGGTGTGCGCGTCGATCGCGTCGACGTACTTCTTCTGCCCGAGCGTCTTGGGACGGATGGTGCGGCCGCGCCGGGAGAGGATGTTGAGCGTCAGAACCTCGGCGGGCCGCTCGGCACCGCCCTGCTCGAGCATGCCGACGGTACGCCGTACCGCGTCTGTGGTCAGGGTCTCGCCTTTCTCGATCAGTTCGAGCAGCTCACTGAAGAGACGCTCGGCGAGGGCGTTGTCGGCGGGCGCGCCGGTGATGGTGATCTCGTTGCCGCGCACGTGGACGTCGCTGTTGACCGAACGCTCGACGAGTCGCAGGATCTCGTCGCCCGCGCCGAGCAGGTTCACCATGATCTTCTGGTCTCCGACCGTGATCCTGGTCTGCACGCGCGGCGTGCCGGGAGGTGGGGTGCCGGTCATAGGTCGGGCCGTCGGGCCCTGCGCCACCTGCTCTCCGCTTCTCTGTGCCGGGCCCTGCTGGCGCGGCGTACGGTTACCTCCCATCGTATCGGGTCGGCACCGCGCACACCGCGCCCATTTCCGGCGCTCGGCGATCAGTCACCGGCGCGGAAGTCGTACCCGTCGAAGGTCTCCTGGCGGCGGGTGAAGCGGTAGGTCGCCCAGTGCATCCGGACCACCACGCCGTGCTCGTCGCGCGTGAGCCGCAGCAGCTCCCCCACCTCGCGGCCGGAGACCGTGCGGAACACGTCCGGCCGGTCCGGCAGCGGCGCGAACACCGCCGGCGGCTTCCCGGCCGGGTCGTCCGCGCCCCGGGCCCGCAGCGTCCCGTCGTGCCAGGAGAAGACGTACTCGAAGCCCTCGCCCCACCAGCGGCCCAGCATGCCGCGCAGGTGCGCCGGCGCGGGCGGGCCGGGACGCCACGGCTCGATCTCCGCCGGGTCGTGCTCGGCGGCGGCGGCGAGCAGCCGGTGCGCCAGGTCGAACACCTCCACGCCGGCGCCGGACGAGCCGAGCACCGCGGCGCCCATCGCCCCGGCGGTGCCCTGCCCGCCGCGCCGCCCGTAGACGGCGGCGAGGAATCCGGGCATCGCGCCGTCGTGCCCCACGTGGGTCACCCGCTCGGGCTGCGGCACCAGGATCAGCCCGAGGCCGAAGCCGGCCGTCCAGACCGACTCGTCGGTGGTGGTGAGCGGCCAGCGCATCTCCTCGACGGTGGCCGCGGCGAGCACCGCGCCGTCCGGGTCGAGCGCCGCCGGGTCGGCCAGGAAGGCGGCCCAGCGGGCCATGTCCGGCGCGGTGCTCCAGAGCTGGGCTGCGGGGGCCACCGCGCCGAAGTCGGCCGGTGGCTCCGGGTGGGCCTCGTCGGAGTACGCGTCGACCAGGAACCCGGTCGCGGCACGCTCGGTCGGGGCCGGACCGGTGGCGGTCAGCCCGAGCGGGGCGAGGACCCGGTCGGCCAGCACCTCGGCCCAGGTCCCGCCGCGCAGCCGGGCCACCATCTCGCCCAGGAGGGCCATGCCGAGGTTGGAGTAGTGGAAGCGCCGCCCGGTGGGCAGCACCCGCTCGACCCGGGCCAGGTCGGCCAGCAGCTCCTCGACGGCCGGGGCGCGCAGGCTGTCCCACACGTCGCCGTGGGGCTCGCGTTGCAGGCCGGCGGTGTGCGACAGCAGCCGGCGTACGGTCAGCTCGCCGTGCGCCGGCAGGTCGAGGTGCCGCCCGACCGGGTCGTCCAGGTCGAGCAGGCCGTCGTCGCGGCACTGCATGACGAGTACCGCGGTGAACGTCTTGGTGACCGAGCCGATCCGGAACACCGTCTCCGGCCCCAGCGGGGTGTCGTTGCCGGTGTCGCCCACGGCGCAGGTCCAGAGCGGCCGGTCGGCGCGGTGCAGGGCGGCCGACACCGCCGGGATCCGCCCGGTGGCCTGGGCCTGGCGCACCATCCGGCCGAGCCGGTCCGAGACGTCGGTCATCGGCAGAGCATCGGGCCGAGCGGCGCGCCGCCGAGCAGGTGGGCGTGCACGTGGAAGACCTCCTGGCCGCCGTACGGGCCGGTGTTGAACATCAGCCGGAACCCGTCCACGGTCAGGCCCTCCTCCTCTGCCACCACGGCGGCGGTCTGGAGCACCTCACCGGCCAGTTCGGGCGCGCCCTGGGCCAGCGTGGCCACGTCGGCGTAGTGCTCCTTCGGGATCACCAGCACGTGCGTGGGCGCCTTCGGGTCGATGTCCCGGAAGGCCAGGGTGGTGGCG
The DNA here is from genome assembly GCF_018070485.1 of Micromonospora sp. C41. Lineage (NCBI taxonomy): Bacteria > Bacillati > Actinomycetota > Actinomycetes > Micromonosporales > Micromonosporaceae > Micromonospora > Micromonospora sp. C41. The sequence continues at coordinate 29,646 of NZ_JAGPXP010000029.1, forward strand.
GTCTCGCGGACGATGGTGGCGGGAATCTCCCCGGCGACGATCCGGCAGAAGAGGCAGTCCATCGCAGCAGTGTAAGGAGGGGCCCCCGCTTAACGCCTCCGGCATGGGAAGGGGCCCTTCTTAACACCCCGGGCCGGTGCGGCAGGATGGCCGCCATGGCGGGACGGGCGGTGCTGGTGACGGGGGCCTCGCGGGGCATCGGGCGGGCGGTGGCGCGAGCGTTCGCCGCAGGTGGGGACCGGGTGGCGATCCACCACCGGGACTCCGCCGAGCTGGCGGAGCGGCTGCGCGCCGAGCTGCCCGGCGACGGGCACGTGGTGGTACGCGCCGACCTGGCCGACCCCGACGCGGTACGCGCCATGGTGGACGAGGCGGCCCAGCGGCTCGGCGGTCTCGACGTGCTGGTGAACAACGCGGGCGTGTTCGGGCCGGCCGATCCCCCGCACCCGGTCTTCGCGAGCAGCTACGAGCAGTGGCGGGCGCGGTGGCGGGAGGTGCTCGACACCAACCTGGTCGGCGCGGCGAACGCGGCCTGGTGCGCCGCGCAGCACATGCGCGACAGTGGGGGCCGGATCGTCAACGTCTCGTCCCGGGGCGCGTTCCGGGGCGAGCCGGCCAACCCGGCGTACGGGGCCAGCAAGGCCGGGATGAACGCGATGGCCCAGTCGCTGGCGGTGGCCCTGGCGCCGTACGGCATCGGGGTGGCCTGCGTGGCGCCCGGCTTCGTCGAGACGGACATGACCAACGAGCATCTGAAGGCAGAGCGGGGCGAGGCGGTACGCGCGCAGTCCCCGTTCCACCGGGTGGCGCGTCCGGAGGAGATCGCGGCGGCGGTGCACTGGCTGGCGAGCCCCGAGGCCGAGTGGGCCTCAGGAACGATCATCGACCTGAACGGCGCTTCCTACCTCCGCTCCTGACCCACGCCTCCCCCGCTACCAGTGGGTCAGGCGGGTGGCCAGGACTGTCAGGGCGGCCACGCCTGCTGTGGACGTACGCAGCACCGACGGGCCCAGGCGGACCGTGCGGGCGCCCGCCTCGGCGAACGTGGCCAGCTCGTGGTCGGCGATGCCGCCCTCCGGGCCGACCACCAGGACGATCTCCCCGGCCGTCGGCAGGTCGACTGTGGTCAGCCGGTCCTGCGCGCCCTCGTGCAGCACGAACGCGGCGGCCGCGCCGGCGATCCGGCGGGCCACCGTGGCGGTGGACTCGTCCGGGGCGCCGGCCACCACCGGCAGCCACGGGCGGCGGGCCTGCTTGGCCGCCTCCCGGGCGGTGGCCACCCACTTCTGCCGGGCCCGTACGCCCCGGTCGCCGCGCCACTGCGCCACCGAGCGGGACGCCGCCCACGGCACGATCTCGTCCACCCCGACCTCGGTCATCGCCTGCACGGCGAGTTCACCCCGGTCGCCCTTGGCGATGCCCTGCACCACGACGAGCCGCGGGACGGGCGCGTCCGCGTACCCCCGGCTGGTGACGCGCAGGTCGAGCGCGCCCCGGCCGACGGCGGTGACCACCGCGGCGGCGGTGCCGCCCCGGCCGTCGGCGAGCAGCAGCTCCTCACCGGCCCGCAGCCGCTGCACGGTGGCCGCGTGGTGGCCCTCCGGGCCGTCCAGCGTCAGCGTGTCACCGGTGGGCAGCGCCTCGACCAGGAACAGCGGGGCGGACACCTCAGGCGTGCCCGTTGAAGGCGTCGCGCATCCGGGAGAAGAAGCCGCCCTGCTTGGTCAGCTCGGCGACCTCCTCGCCGCGGGTCTTGGCGAAGTCGCGCAGCATCCGCTCCTGGTCGGCGTCGAGCTTGGTCGGGGTACGCACGTCCAGGTGCACGTAGAGGTCACCCCGGCCGGTGCCGCGCAGGTGCGGTACGCCCCGGGCGCGCAGCCGCAGCGTGCTGCCGGGCTGGGTGCCGGGCTTGACGTCGACGGTCTCCTCGCTGTCCAGCGTCTTGATGGTCAGCCGGGTGCCGAGCGCGGCGGCGGTCATCGGCACCGTCACCCGGCAGTGCAGGTCGTCGCCCTTGCGGGAGTAGACGTCGTGCGGCCGCTCGTGGATCTCCACGTAGAGGTCCCCGGCGGTGCCGCCGCCCGGGCCGACCTCGCCCTGCTGGGCCAGGCGGATCCGCATGCCGTCCTCGACGCCGGCCGGGATCTTGACGGTCAGCGAGCGGCGGGTACGCACCCGGCCCTCACCGGCGCAGGTCGGGCAGGCATGCGGGATGGTGGTGCCGTAGCCCTGGCAGACGGTGCACGGCCGGGCGGAGACCACCTGGCCGAGGAACGTGCGCTGCACCGACTGCACCTCGCCCCGGCCGGCGCACGCCTCGCAGGTGGCCAGGTGGGTGCCGGCGGCGGTGCCGGCGCCGGAGCAGGTGGTGCAGAGCACCGCGGTGTCGACGGTGATCGGCGCCTCGACGCCGAACGCGGTCTCGTTGAGGTCCAGTTCCAGGCGCAGGATCGCGTCCGCGCCGGGCCGGGTGCGCGGCCGGGGTCCCCGGCTGCCGCCCGCCGCGCCGCCGAAGAACGCGTCCATGATGTCCTGGAAACCGACGAACGGACCGGCGCCGCCGGGCCCGCCCGGGCCGCCCATGCCACCGCCGCCGGGGGCGAGCGGGTCGCCGCCGAGGTCGACGATCTGCCGTTTCCGGTCGTCCGAGAGGACCTCGTACGCGGCGTTGATGTCCTTGAACTTCTCCTGGGCCTCCGGGTCCGGATTGACGTCCGGGTGGTACTGCCGCGCCAGCTTGCGGTAGGCGCGCTTGATCTCGTCGTCGGAGGCTTCCCGGCTCACGCCGAGAATGCCGTAGTAGTCCCTGGCCACTGCGTTAGGTGTCCTCATGTTCGTCTCGCGTCGCTCCGGTCGTCGGCCGCAACCGGCCGTCGGCCCTGACTGGTCAGTTCTGGGCCAGCAGTTCGCCCACGTAGCGTGCCACGGCCCTCACCATGGCGATATTGCCGGGGTAGTCCATCCGGGTCGGCCCGAGCACGCCGAGCCCACCGACGATGGTGCTGCCCGGTCCGTAGCCGGTGCTGACCACCGAGGCGGCCCGCAGGTTGTCGAACTCGTTCTCGTCGCCGATCAGCACGCGGGTGGTGCTCGGCTCGGTCTCGCCGATCAGTTTGAGCAGCACTACCTCTTCTTCGAGCGCCTCCAGGATCGGCCGCAGCGAGCCCTGGAAGTCGAGCAGGCCGCCCCGGGTGAGGTTGGCCTGGCCGGCCAGCGCGAGGCGCTCCTCGTGCCGTTCCACGAGCGTCTCCAGCAGCACCGTGGACAGCGTGGTCATGGCCGGGCGCAGGTGCGGCGCGGACTCGTCCACCAGGGCCTGCACCAGCGGCGGCGTCTCGGAGAGCTGGCTGCCGACGAGCTTCTCGTTCACCAGCCGGCGCAGGTCGGTCACGTCGTCGGCGGGAACCGGGGCGGGCAGCTCGACGAGTCGCTGCTCGACCCGGCCGGTGTCGGCGATCATGACGACCATCAGCCGGGTGGTGGAGATCGGCACGAGTTCCAGGTGACGCACCTTGGACCGGGCCAGGCTCGGGTACTGCACCACGGCGACCTGCCGGGTGAGCTGGGCGAGCAGCCGGACCGTGCGGTGCACCACGTCGTCCAGGTCGACCGCGCCGACCAGGAAGCGCTCGATGGCGCGGCGCTCGGCGGGGCTGAGCGGCTTGACCCGGGAGAGCCGGTCCACGAAGAGGCGGTAGCCGCGGTCGGTGGGCACCCGGCCGGCGCTGGTGTGCGGCTGCCGGATGTAGCCCTCCTCCTCCAGCACCGCCATGTCGTTGCGCACCGTCGCCGGGGAGACGCCGAGCTGGTGCCGCTCGACCAGGGCCTTGCTGCCCACCGGCTCCTGCGTGGCGACGTAGTCCTCGACGATCGCGCGCAGCACGGCGAGTTTGCGGTCGTCGAGACCCATGTCCCCACCTCCTGACACACCTCGGCCGGGCCGGCACGCGGCATCCGCCGGGCGGCTGGCACTCGACTGTAGCGAGTGCCAGTCTACGTCGGCACCCCCACCGACGCGATGATCGCCTGACGGACCTGCGGTGCGGCCCACCACACCGCGCGGCACGCCAGGGCCGAACAGCCGGTCACGCTCGGTCTGTGTCGCCCTGGTGCGACTTGCCCGCTGGCCCTACCGTGACCTCCATGACTGAACCTCCTCGCCCTCCCGGAGCAGGGGACTCCGGCCCCCAGCCCGACCCGTCGGCGCCCTACGGCTCCGGCGAGCCGCCCACCGCTCCACTGTCCGGCGCGCCGGGCGCGGGCGGGTATCCCCCGCCCGGTGACTATCCGCCCCCGGGCGGCTACCCGCCCCCCGGTGCCCAGCCTCCGCCGGGCGGCTACCCGCCCCCTGGTGGTTACCCCCCGCCGGCCGGCGCGCCGGGCTACGGCGCCGGTGGCGGCTATCCCGGCGGTGGCGGCTACGGCCCGGCCGGGTACGCCAACAACGACGAGAAGACCTGGGCCCTGGTGGCGCACTTCGGTGGCGCCGCGGGCGTCATCATCGGTGGCGGTCTGCTCGGCTGGGTCGCCCCGCTGATCGCGATGATGACCCGCGGCCAGCAGTCGCCGACCGTACGCGCCCACGCGGTCGCGGCGCTGAACTTCCAGATCACCTGGACCATCGCCAGCGTCCTCGCCTGGGTGATCACGGTCATCACCTGCGGGATCCTGTTCTTCGTCCCGATGCTGGTCTGGCTGGTGCCGTTGATCTTCGGGATCATCGGCGGGGTCAAGGCCAACGAGGGTGTGCTCTACCGCTACCCGATGACCTACAACTTCGTGAAGTGACACCGCCGGCCGGCCGAGGGGGCGGCCGGCCGGCGCCGGTCACGGCAGCAGGTCGCGTACCACCGCGTCGGCCAGCAGCCGTCCGCGCAGCGTCAGCACCACAAGCCCCCGCGCGTACGCCCCGGCGTCGAGCAGCCCGGCGTCCCGGGCCCGCTCGGCGCCCGCCCGGCCGGGCTCGTCCAGCACGTCCAGCGGCAGCCCGGAGGCGAGCCGCACCCGCAGCATCACGTCCTCCATGTGCTGCTCGTCCGCGCTGAGCACCTCCCGGGCCAGTGCCGGCGAGGCGCCCTCGGCCAGCCGCGCCGCGTACGCGCTCGGGTGTTTGACGTTCCACCAGCGCACGCCGCCGACGTGGCTGTGCGCCCCCGGGCCCAGGCCCCACCAGTCGGCGCCGGTCCAGTAGAGCAGGTTGTGCCGGCACGCCGCCGCCGCCGAGCGGGCCCAGTTCGACACCTCGTACCAGGAGAAGCCGGCTGCGCCGAGCGCCGCCTCCGCGGCCAGGTAGCGGTCCGCCGCCACGTCGTCGGAGGGGTACGGCAGCTCGCCCCGGCGCATCCGCGCGGCCAGCCGGGTGCCGTCCTCCACGATCAGGGCGTACGCGCTGACGTGGTCCACCCCGGCGTCGACGACCTGGGCCAGCGAGGCGGCGAAGTCGTCTGCCGTCTCGCCCGGCGTGCCGTAGATCAGGTCCAGGTTCACGTGCTCGAACCCGGCGTCGCGCGCCTCCAGCGCGGCGGCGGTGGCCCGGCCCGCGCTGTGCCGCCGGTCCAACACCGCGAGCACCCCGGGTGCGGCGGACTGCATGCCCAGCGAGATCCGGGTGTAGCCGGCCGCCCGCAGCGTCTTGAGCGACTCCGGGGTCACCGACTCCGGGTTGGCCTCGGTGGTCACCTCCGCGTCGGCGGCCAGCCCCCAGACGCGGTCGATGCCGTCGAGGATCCGGGCCAGGTCGTCGGCGGGCAGCAGGGTCGGCGTGCCGCCGCCGACGAAGACGGTGTCGACCCGCTGCGGCGGCGAGTCGCCCAGCACCCGGGCGGCCAGCGCCAGCTCGGCCAGCACCGAGTCGGCGTACGTCTCCCGGCTCGCCCCGCCGCCCAGCTCGGAGGCGGTGTACGTGTTGAAGTCGCAGTAACCGCACCGGCTGGCGCAGAACGGCACGTGGACGTACACGCCGAAGCCGCGCGCGCCGACGGCGCGACGGGCGGTGGCGGGCAGCGATCCGTCGCGCGGGACGGGTTCGCCTTCTGGAAGGACGCCGGGCATGGCCACTAGTGTGCCCGGCATGACCTCTCCGGACGCTCTCGTGCGAGTCGCCACGGCCCGTGGGGTGACCACCCTCACCCTGGACAGCCCGCACAACCGCAACGCGCTCTCCACGCCCCTGATGACCCAGCTGCTGGCCGGGCTCGCCGACGCGGTCGCCGACGACGCGGTACGCGCGATCGTGCTCGACCACACCGGCCCGGTCTTCTGCTCCGGCGCCGACCTGAAGGAGACCGCCGCCGCGTACGCCAGCGGCACGGTGCCCGCCGGGATGCTCGGCGACGTGCTGGTGGCGGTGCGGGAGTGCCCGAAGCCGGTGGTCGCGAAGGTCGCCGGGCCGGCCCGGGCCGGTGGGCTGGGCCTGATCGCCGCCGCCGACCTGGCGGTCTGCGCGCAGGAGGCGACGTTCGCGTTCACCGAGGTGCGGATCGGGGTGATCCCGGCGGTGATCTCGGCGACCGTGCTGCCCCGGCTGGACCAGCGGGCCGCCGCCGAGCTGTACCTGACCGGCGACACGTTCGACGGCCGCCGCGCCGCCGAGGTCGGCCTGGTCACCGCCGCGGTGCCGGCCGGCGAGCTGGACGCCGCCGTCGAGCGTTACTGCGCCTCGCTGGTCAGGGGCGCGCCGGGGGCGCTGGCCGGGGCGAAGGAGCTGCTGCGCCGGCCCGCCGCGACTGACCTGCGGGCCGAGATCGCCGAGTTGGCGGCGCTGTCCACCGGGTACTTCCTCTCCGACGAGGGGCGTGAGGGCGTCATGGCGTTCCGGGAGAAGCGTCCCGCCGCCTGGGTGCCCGCCGGAGACTGAGGTGCGCGGCGGGGCCCGGCTGGTCACCTTCGGTGGTGGCGGGCCCCGCGCGGCGGCACGGCGCCGGTCACGTGCTGGCGGGACGGCCACTCGGCCGAGACGCGGCGGCGCGGGGCCGACGTACGCTTGGCGGACTGTCGGGACAGGGGGTGCGGGTGCGGACGCGAGCGGCGATCGTGGCATCTGGTGTTGCGGTGTGCGTACTGGCGCTGCTCGCGGTCTATGTCGTGACCAAGCAGTTCGGCGAGCACCTGCGGCTCCCCCTGGCCAGCCGGACCTGCACGGTGCAGGCCGACGGCGAGGTGGTGCTCGGCGCCGACCAGATGGCGAACGCGGCGACCATCGCGGCCATCGGCATGCAGCGCCGGATGCCCGAGCGGGCGGTGGTGGTGGCGCTGGCGACCGCGTACCAGGAGTCGCACCTGCGCAACATCGCGCACGGCGACCGCGACTCGCTCGGCCTGTTCCAGCAGCGCCCGAGCCAGGGCTGGGGCACCCCGGAGCAGGTCCAGGACCCGCGGTACGCGGCGAACAAGTTCTACGCCGCGCTGAAGAAGGTCAAGGGCTGGGAGCGGATGCGGGTCACCGACGCCGCCCAGCGGGTGCAGCGGTCGGCCTTCCCCGAGGCGTACGAGAAGTGGGCCGACGAGTCGGAGGTCCTGACCCGCGCGTTGCTCGGCCACGCGACCGGCGCGGTGGCCTGCACGGTGAGTTCGCCGCCGACGATGCGCGGGCCGGCCGCCGCCAGCGCCGTGCTGGAGAGCCTGTCGCTGGACTGGGGGCTGCCCCGGCTGGCCACGGCGACGGACCTGACCGCGCTCACCGTGCCGGCCGGCGACGACCGCAACGGCTGGCGGTACGCGCACTGGCTGGTCTCGCACGCCGACGACCACGGCGTGAAGAAGGTCCGCTTCGGCAACCTGGAGTGGACCGCCGAGCAGGGCTCCTGGGCCCGGGTGAAGGGCGACCCGGCCACCGAGGTACGCGCCGAGGTGTTCGCCGCGGCCTGACGGCCCGCCGGCTCAGCCCTTCACCGCTCCCGCCACCAGGCCGGAGACCATCCGGCGCTGCACCAGCAGGAAGAAGACGATCACCGGCAGGGTGAACAGCGTAGACGCCGCCATCACCGAGCCCCAGGCGGTGTCGTCGCGGCCGAAGAAGAACGTCATCGCCACCGGCAGCGTGTACTTCTGCTGGTCGTTGATGAAGGTCAGCGCGAAGATCAGCTCGTTCCAGGCGGTGATGAACGAGAAGATGCTGGTGGCGACCAGGCCGGGCGCGACCAGCGGGAACAGCACCTTGCGGAACGTCTGGGCCCGGCTGGCGCCGTCGATGGCGGCGGCCTCCTCCAGTTCCTTCGGCACCGCGGCGACGAAGCCGCGCAGCATCCAGACCGCGAACGGCAGCGAGAAGCCGAGGTACGTGAGGATCAGGCTGGGCAGCGTGTTGTAGAGACCGAGCCGCTGGATCATCAGGAACAGCGGGATGACCAGCGCCTCCAGCGGGATCATCTGCACCACCAGCAGCATGATCAGGAACGTGGTGCGCAGCTTGAACCGGAACCGGGCCACGGCTGTCGCGGCGAGCAGGGCGACCAGCCCGCTCAGCAGCACCGTGGCCCCCGCGACGAGCACGCTGTTGAGGAAGAAGTCGGTGAACGTCACGCCCGGGATCAGGTTGCCGGTGAGGATCTCCCGGTAGTGCTCCAGCGTCGGCTCGGCCGGCACCGGCCGGGGCGTGGACGAGAAGATCTCCCGGTTGGGCTTCAGCGACGTCGCCACCATCCAGTAGACCGGGAACGCGGCGAAGAGCGCGACCAGCAGGCCCGCGCCGTTGAGGGCGATCCTCTTCATCATTCGTCCTCCTGCCGCAGCACCATGCGGACGTACAGGGCGGTCACCACGAGCAGGATCACGGTGAGGATCACGGCGATGGCGGAGCCGAGGCCGTACTTCGGCGGCGGTGAAAACGCCTCCGCGTACGAGTAGATCGACAGCATGAACGTCGACCGGTCCTGGGTGCCGCCGGCCAGCACGAACTGCTGGGTGAAGACCTTGAAGTCCCAGATCGTGGAGAGCACCACGAGGATGCCGAAGACCGGCCGCAGGATCGGGAACGTCACCTTCCAGAACACCTTCCACGGGCCGGCGCCGTCGACCCGGGCCGCCTCCTGCAACTCCGTCGGCACGCTCTTGAGCCCGGCCAGCACGCTCACCGCGATGAACGGGAACGAGTGCCAGACCACCACGAGCGTCAGGATGGCGAAGAACAGCAGCGGGTCGTTGAACCAGCCGTACCCGGTCCAGTCGCTGCGCCCGAACAGCGCCGTGGACAGCCCGTCGGGAAGCTTGTTGAACAGCCACGTGACCAGGCCGCTCGTGTCGTCGAAGATCCACTTCCAGACGATCGTGCCGGTCAGCGCCGGGGTGGCCCAGGCAAGCATCACGCAGCTCGCCACGAACGTGGCCATCTTCTTGCCCAGGCGGTTGAGCAGCAGCCCGACCAGCGTGCCGAGGACCATCGTGAGCGCCACGTTGGCGACCGCGAACAGCACCGTGTTGCGCAGCACCGTACGGAAGAACGGGTCGCCGAGGATCTGCGCGTAGTTGGCCAGGCCGATCCACGGCCACTCGCGGTCGCCGCGCAGCTGCCGGACGCTGTCCAGCTTGTGGAAGGACATCCACACGACCTGGCCGAGCGGCCAGAGCAGCAGCACGGCGATGATCGCCAGGCAGGGCAGGAGCAGAAGGTACGGAAGGTAGTCCACCCGGCGACGGCGCCGCCGCGCGGGGGTCTCCCGCGCGGCGGCCTCGCCGGTGGCCTCGGTCAGCGTGGTCACTTGGCGTTGAGGATGCTTTCGATCTCGGTGGCCGCGTCGGCGGTGGCCTTCTCGACCGTCTTCTGGCCCTTGATGACCGAGCTGTTCATCGCCTGGGTCACCGTCTTGGTCCGGCTGACCTCGACCCACTTCGGGGTGAGCGGGGTCAGCTTGGTGTTCTGGATGGCCGTGGCGAACGCCGCCATCACCTTGTCGTTGGCGTAGTCACCGCTGCTGACCAGGTCCTGGTAGACCGGGAAGAACCCGAGGCTGCTGGCGAACTCCTTGTCCTTCTGCTTGCTCAGCAGCACGGTCATGTAGTCCCAGGCCAGCGCCGCCCGCTCGCTGTCCTTCCAGATGGCGATGTCGGAGCCACCGGCGAACGCCGGGGCGGCCTTGCCGTCCGGGCCGGGGATCGGGAACGTGCCCCAGACCTTCTCGATGTCCGGGTTGTCCTTCTTCATCGCGCCGCCCTGCCAGCTACCCGCGAACGCCATCGCGGCCTTGCCGGTGGCGAACTGGGTACGGGCGTCGACCTCGTTCCACCCGGCGGCGGCCGGCGGGGCGACCTTGTGCACCGTCACCAGGTCGGTCCAGAACTTGACCGCCTTCTGCGCCTCGGGGGTGTTGTAGCCGGACTTCCAGCTGTCCCCCTCCTTGGTGGCGATCTCCGCGCCGGCACTCCAGAGGAAGGAGTAGAACGGCAGCTCGGAGTTGCCGGGCAGGGCGATGCCGTAGGTGCCGGGCTTCTTGGCCTGCACCGCCTTCGCGGCGGCGACCATCTCGTCCCAGGTCGTCGGCGGCTTCACGCCGGCCTCGGCGAACCAGTCGGTGCGGTAGTAGACGGCGCGCACGCCGGCGTACCACGGCACGCCGTACTGCTTGCCGTCGAGCTGAGCGTTCTTGACCAGGTCGGGCAGGATGTCCTTGCCCTCGGACCAGGCGTTGAACTTGTCCGAGACGTCGGCCAGGGCCTCCTGAGCGGCCCAGCCCTGGGTCTCGGTGTTGCCCAGCTCGGTGACGTCCGGGCCCTCGCCACCGGCGAGCGCGGCCTGGAACTTCTTCGGCGCCTCGAGCCAGGGGATGTACTGCACCACCACGTCGGTCTCGGGGTGCTTCTTCTTGAACTCCGCCTCGACGCTGTCGAGGAACGCGGTCTGGGCGTCGCCGCCCTCACCCATCATCCACACAGTGAGCTTGCTGTTGTCGGCGGCCTTGTCGTCGTCGCCGGAGCCACCGCACGCGGTCAGCACCAACGCGGCCGACGCCACGATGGCGGTGACCGGAGCCAGCCGCTTCCACCTGTTCACGCCATATCTCCCTCAGGGCCGTTTGGCACTAACCTTCTCCGCCGCACCTTAGTAGGAAAATTTCCTTTACAACAGGGGGTGTTCGTGACGGAGGGCACAGGCGACCGTATCGCAGCCGGGGCCCGGCCGACATCGATGCCGTCCGGGCAGTTCAGAGCCCACGAACGCCGACGGGCGCCCGGCCGGTGAGGCCGGGCGCCCGTCGAGGCGCGTGGTGCGGGGTCAGTAGCGCGAGACGCCGCGGCGACGGCCGACACCGGCCACCAGGGCCACGCCGATCGCGGCGAACAGCACCTGCAGCATCAGCTCGCGCCAGTCGATTCCGGCGGTCTCGGCGAAGCCGGAGGCCCGGGCGACGAGCGTGCCCAGAAGCGCGGCGCCGACGCCGATCAGCATGTGCAGCCACATGGGCATGTTCTGCCGGCCCGGCACGACCAGCCGGCCCAGCGCGCCGACGATCAGACCAACGACCAGCGCCGTGATGATGCCCCAAACGGTGAGCTCCATGGTCGCCCTCCTCCTTAAGATCCGGTCACACGTTTTTGTGTGGTTACTGTCGTGATCGCTAAGTTCCCGACCGCCCGGAAATCCAAACCGACTCCGATGACGAATTGTTCAGACGTACCCTGACCTGCTGCTTCTCCCCGAAACCCGGCGCGGCGGGCGGGCCCGGCACACCGACGGGGTTCAATGCGCCGAATACGCCGACGGGTGCCCGGCCGATGCGGCCGGGCACCCGTCGAGGCGCGTGATGCGATCAGTAACGCGAGACGCTGCTGCGGCGGCCGACGCCGGCCACCAGGGCCACACCGATGGCGGCGAGCACGACCTGCACGGCCAGCTCGGCCCAGTCGATGCCGGCGGTCTGCGTGGCGATGCCGAGCGCGCGGGCCAGGACGGTGCCCAGCAGCGCCGCGCCGACGCCGATCACCATGTGCAGCCAGATCGGCATGTTCTGCCGGCCCGGCACGACCAGCCGGCCCAGCGCGCCGACGATCAGACCCACGACCAGCGCGGTGATGATGCCCCAGACGGTGAACTCCACGGTCGTCCTCCTAAAGCGATTTCGCACGTTCTGTGCGGTTGCTGTCGTGACCGCTAAGTGCCCGACGCATCGAAAACCGAAACCGGCCGCATCGACCGCCACCCTCCCGGCTGACGCGAACCCGCAGGTGGGAGCGCTGCCAGAGGCTGAAAATCTCCTGGGTACGCGAACGGCCGGCGCCCCTGCGAGGGGACGCCGGCCGCTGCGCGGAGCCGGACCGCTACTTCTTGCCGGCGGGCTTGCCGTCACCGGAGTCGGACGAGAGCGCCGCGATGAACGCCTCCTGGGGGACCTCCACCCGGCCCACCATCTTCATCCGCTTCTTGCCCTCCTTCTGCTTCTCCAGCAGCTTGCGCTTGCGGCTGATGTCACCGCCGTAGCACTTGGCGAGCACGTCCTTGCGGATCGCGCGGATGGTCTCCCGGGCGATCACCCGGCTGCCGATCGCCGCCTGGATCGGCACCTCGAACTGCTGGCGCGGGATCAGCGAACGCAGCTTCGCCGCGATCGTCGTGCCGTACGTGTACGCCTTGTCCTTGTGCACGATCGCGCTGAACGCGTCGACCGGCTCGCCGTGCAGCAGGATGTCCACCTTCACCAGGTCCGACGCCTGCTCGCCGGAGGGCTCGTAGTCCAGTGAGGCGTAACCCTTGGTACGGCTCTTGAGCTGGTCGAAGAAGTCGAAGATGATCTCGGCCAGCGGCAGCGTGTAGCGCAGCTCCACCCGGTCGGCGGAGAGGTAGTCCATGCCGAGCAGGCTGCCCCGGCGGCCCTGGCACAGCTCCATCACCGCGCCGACGTAGTCGTTCGGGGTCAGCACCGTCGCCCGCACCGTCGGCTCGTACACCTCCGCGATCTTGCCGGTCGGGTACTCGCTCGGGTTGGTGACCACGATCTCCTCGCCGTCCTCCTGGATGGCCCGGTAGACCACGTTCGGGGCGGTGGAGATCAGGTCGAGGTTGAACTCCCGCTCCAGCCGCTCCCGGATGATCTCCAGGTGCAGCAGGCCGAGGAAGCCGCAGCGGAAGCCGAAGCCCAGCGCGCCGGAGGTCTCCGGCTCGTAGACCAGCGCGGCGTCGTTGAGCTTGAGCTTGTCCAGCGCCTCGCGCAGGTTCGGGTAGTCCGAGCCGTCGATCGGGTAGAGCCCCGAGTAGACCATCGGCTTCGGGTCCTTGTAACCGCCGAGCGCCTCCTTGGCCGGGTTGTTGTTGATGGTGACCGTGTCACCGACCCGGGACTGGCGCACGTCCTTCACGCCGGTGATCAGGTAGCCCACCTCGCCGACGCCGAGCGCCTCGGCCTTGACCATCTCCGGCGAGATGACACCGATCTCCAGCAGCTCGTGGACCGCGCCGGTGGACATCATCTTGATCCGGTCCCGGGCCGAGATCCGGCCGTCGATCACCCGGACGTACGTGACCACGCCCCGGTAGACGTCGTACACCGAGTCGAAGATCATCGCGCGGGCCGGGGCCTCGGCGTCACCCACCGGCGGCACGAACTGCCGGACGATCTCGTCCAGCAGGTACGGCACGCCCTCGCCGGTCTTGCCGGAGACCTTGATGCAGTCCGCCGGGTCGCCGCCGATCAGGTGCGCCAGCTCCTCGGCGTACTTCTCCGGCTGGGCGGCCGGCAGGTCGATCTTGTTGAGCACCGGGATGATGTGCAGGTCGTTCTCGAGCGCCAGGTAGAGGTTGGCGAGCGTCTGCGCCTCGATGCCCTGCGCGGCGTCGACGAGCAGGATCGCGCCCTCGCAGGCAGCCAGCGAACGGGACACCTCGTAGGTGAAGTCCACGTGGCCCGGAGTGTCGATCATGTTGAGCACGGCCGTCTCACCGGCCCGGTCGCCCTCGCGGATCGTCCACGGCATCCGCACGGCCTGGCTCTTGATGGTGATGCCGCGCTCGCGCTCGATGTCCATCCGGTCCAGGTACTGCGCGCGCATCTGCCGTGGGTCGACCACACCGGTGAGCTGCAACATCCGGTCGGCCAGGGTCGACTTCCCGTGGTCGATGTGGGCGATGATGCAGAAGTTCCGGATGCGCGCCGGGTCGGTGGCACCAGGAGCGTTCGCGCCGGGATCGAGCGTCGGTGGCACAGCGGTCCGTTCTGGTCGGCTGACGTGAGCGGGCCGGCGCGCCGCCGGCCCCCTCCATGGTCCCACGTCGCCCCGGGAGCGCCCGGACTCCCCCTTTACTCCACTGCTATTCCACGGGTGGCTCCACGAAGAGGGTGGCCAGTCTCGGCAGCCGACGCCGGGCCTCCTCCTCGTCGTCGAAGTCCCAGAAGTCGTTCAGGTCGGGCACCGGCACCGGGTCACGCTCGGCCGGCAGGTCGGTCGCGGTGGCCTTCCGGTACGCGTCCCACGGCACCGCCAGCATGTCCTCGCACTCGAACTCCTCGCCGCTGAGCGCCGCCGCCCGCACCTGCGGCAACTCGGCGAGCGAGTCCGGGTCGCCGACCGCCTTGGCGAACACCGCCCGGCCCTGGGTCATCAGCCAGCCCCGGAAATACTCGAAGCCGTCGTCCGAGGCGCCGCCGTTGATCAGGTACGCCGCGCCCCAGAGATCCACCCGGTAGGAGGCGGCGAGCACCCGCCGCTGGTGGTGGGCGTACCCGACGATCTCCTCCGGGTCGCGCTCGGCCAGCAGCGCGACCGCCCGGGCGGCGACCGCGTCGGGCTCTCCCCCGGCCCCGGCGCGGGCGTCGTCGATCAGCTGCCAGAACTCGTCGGTCCTCATGGCAGGCAGTCTGGCAGAGCCCTCCGACGCGCCGGTTCGCCGCGCGCCACCGGTGCGGCGGGGCGGCGCGGCCCGCGTGCGGCAGCATGGTGCGGTGCGTGCGATCTCACTCCCGCCCGTCGCGTACGGGTCGACGGCCGTGCGGCCGGGCTGGGCCGACCTGCCGGCCGGGCTGCGGAACGCGCTGGCCGCCCGGCTCGGCGGCCCACCGGCGGCGGTACGGGTGGCCGCCGGCGGGTTCACCAGCGGATTCGCCGCCGTGCTGACCGGCCCAGACGGTGAGCGCGTGTTCGTCAAGGCGGCGGCGCTGCACGGGCAACGGCACCTGGTCGACTGGTACGCCCACGAGGCGGCGATCCTGGCCCGGCTCCCGGCCGGCCTGCCGGTGCCCCGGCCGCGCTGGGCGCTCACCGAGTCCGGCTGGTACGCGCTGGCGCTCGACGCGATCGACGGGCACACCCCCGCGCTGCCCTGGGCGCCGGCCGAGCTGGACGCCGCTCTCGCCACGTACGCCGAGGTGGCCGCCGCCCTCGCCGACCCGCCTGCGCAGCTGGCCGCGCTCCCGCTCCCCCGGCTCGCGGACCTGGCCCGCGACGACATCCTCTGGTGGGGCGAGGTGGCCGCCGGGCGCGAGCCGCTGCCCGAGCAGGCCGCCGGCGCCCCGCTGGCCGAGCTGGTGGCGCTGGAGTCGCGCCTGCCCGGGTACGCCGACGCGGCCCCCGGGCTGGCCCACGGCGACCTGCGGGTGGACAACCTCCTGATCGACTCCGGCGGGCGCGCCTGGCTGTGCGACTGGCCGTGGCTCTGTCACGGGCCGGCCTGGTTCGACCTGGCCGGGCTGCTGCTCACCGCGTACGCCAGTGGCCTGGACGCGGACGCCGCGTTCGCCGGTCACCCGGCGGTGGCAGGGGCGCCCGCTGATGCGCTGGACGTGACGCTGGCCGCGCTGGCCGGCTACTACCTGACCGGAGCCGCCGCCGAACCGTCGACGGCGTCCCCGCACCTGCGCGCCCACCAGCGCTGGAGCGGCGAGCAGGCGCTCAGCTGGCTGGCCGAGCGGCGAGGCTGGTCCTGACCCCACCCCGCCGGTTCCCCGTGATCCACCCCGGTTCGGCAAGGTGGCACGCATCCCACCGCCCCCTTGATCCACACCAGCACGGGGAGGTGGCGGCATCACACTTGCCCTGACCCCGCCACCTCCCCGAGCTGGCGCGCTGCCCGACCAGCCTGGAAACGCCGATCGGACTGGTGTGATCGCTGGGTGCGACGGCATGCTGGTGACGGTGGCAGGTGGGCCCCGGCCGGAGGCGTTTTGGCTCGTCGGGGACCGACCTGGTAGCCTGGCTTTTCGCGCGGCGATGACGCATGCTCGTCGTGCGCGAAAGCAGACCAACCCGAGCTATCAAGACGAGGCTGTCGCGTGGCGAACATCAAGTCCCAGATCAAGCGCAACCGGCAGAACGAGAAGCGCCGGCTGCGTAACAAGTCGGTCAAGTCGTCGCTGAAGACCGCCATCCGGAAGTTCCACGAGGCTGCCGAGGCGGGCGACGCCGAGAAGGCCACCGTGCTGATGCGTGAGGCCACCCGGAAGCTGGACAAGGCTGCCAGCAAGGGTGTCATCCACGCCAACCAGGCGGCCAACCGGAAGTCGGCGATCGCCAAGCGCGTCGCCTCGTTCTCTGCCTGACCGGCACCGCAGATCCCGACCGGAAGCCCCGGGGCCATCGAGCCCACGGGGCTTCCGGCTGTCCCACTCCGATCACGCCGCAGATCTTGGTACGAAACGGCCCCCTGAGGGGCGGTTCCGTACCAAGATCTCCGCGCGAAGGCGCAGGGAAGAGGCGCTGCTAGCGCTCGGTCGGGCGGTCGAACGTCGCGCGTTGCGGGTGGTGGTAGCGGACGCCCCGGGAGTCGGCTGGCGTGCCGCCCGGCAACGACCGGACGCTCCGGACCGCGCCGCTCGGCAGCGCGCGGGCGCTCGCGGGCACCCGGGCCCGGCCGACCACCGGCTCCATCTGCCGCCGGAAGCGGTCCCGCTCCTGCTCGGGCACCAGCGCCGCGGTGCGGACGACCATCTCGGCGACCACGTCGTTGAGCTTGACCATCGCGGCCACCGCGACCGGCAGCACCAGCACCGCCCACCAGCTCACCAGTTCGGCGAGCGCGAGCAGCACGGCGAGCGCCATCGCGCCCTCGAAGAACAGGAAGCAGAGCACCCCGCCCGGGTTGACGAAGCGCAGGCCCAGCACCCGGGCGTAGAGCGGGCGGTACCGCTCCTCGTCCGTGGCCACAGTCGACCACGATCGGGTCACCGGGCGCCGCCCTGCCGGGCCGCGGCCACCGAGAACACGGCTCGCTCCAGCGCGTACGCCCGGTCGTCGGCGCCGCCCTTGACCGCCGCGTTGCACTCGGCGGCCACCCGCATCGCCTCGACCAGGCCCTCCGGCGTCCAGCCCCGGGCCCGCACCTGAGCCTTCTCGATCTTCCAGGCCGGCATGCCCAGCGTCTTGGCCAGCTGGAACGGGCTTCCCCGCCCGGCGGCGGCGACCCGGGCCACGGTTCGTACGCCGTCGGCCAGCGCGTCGGCGATCGGCACCGGATCGACGCCGACGTGCAGCGCCCAGCGCAGCGCCTCCAGCGCGCCGGGCACGTCGCCGACCATCGTCGCGTCGGCCACCGTGAAGCCGGTCACCTCGGCCCGCCCCCGGTAGTAGCGGGCCACCGTGTCCGCGCTGATCCGCCCGTCCGTGTCGGCGAGCAGCTGCGAGCAGGCGGCGGCCAGCTCACGCATGTCGTTGCCGACCGCCGCGACCAGGGCGTCGGCCGCGTCCGGCGTGCACTTGCCCCCGTTACGGCGGATCTCGTCCCGCACGAAGGCGGCCCGTTCCCGGTCGCCCTTGAGCTTCATTGCCGGCACCACAGTGGCACCGGCCGCCCGAAGCCCGTCGGCGAACGCCTTGCCCTTGGCCCCGCCCAGATGCAGCACGACGAGCTGCACGTCCGGGTCGGGGTTCTTCGCGTACGCCAGTAGCGCGGTGGACAGGTCCTTGCGGGCGTCCTGACCGGAGCGGAGCACCAGCACCCGGCGGCCGCCGAACAGCGACGGGCTGAGCATCTCGGCGATCTCGCCGACGGTGAGCGTGCCGGCCTGGTATTCCCGCACGTCCACGTCGGGGTCCACCTCGCGGGCCCGGGCGACGGCTTCGGTCACCGCTCGCGTGGCGAGCAGCTCCTCGTCGCCGAGGACGAGCACAATAGGAGGCAGGTCGGCGGGGGTCACGTCGCCCATACTCGCACGCCCTCCGACCCGATCGGACCTGGTCATCGAGGACTGTGACGGCACAGCCCGCACTCAGCGCAAATCCAGACATTTGCCTTGATCCACCATCTATCGCAACAAGATTCGCCACCTCACCGCTGTCGTACCGGATCGGGGCCGCGCGTCACCACGGCGAGGCCGGCGCCGACGCGCACGGCGGCCAGGTCACCGCCGGTGTCGGTACGCAGCACCCGCGCGCCGCCCCGGGTCAGCCGGTCCAGCAGCCCGGCGTTGGGATGCCCGTAGTCGTTGTCGACGCCCACGCACACCAGCGCCACCGCCGGGCGCACCGCGGCGAGGAACTGCGGATCCTGGTACGCCGAGCCGTGGTGGGCCACCTTCAGCACGTCGGCCCGGATCGCGGCGGCCGGCATCGTCTCCAGCATCGCCCGCTGCTCCTCCGTCTCGGCGTCACCGGCGAGCAGGACCCGTACCCCGGCCACGGTGGCGGTCAGGACGAGTGAGTTGTTGTTCGGGTCGGACCGGCTGCCCCGCAGCGGGTGCGGCGGCCCGACCGCGACCAGGTCCACCGCTCCGGCCCGCCACCGCCAGCCCGCCTGCGCGGCGGCGAGCGGCGCACCGGCCCGGCGGGCCGCCTCGCGTACCTGGGCGGCGCCGTAGGGCGGCTCGGACCAGGACGGACCCACCACCGCGCCCACCCGCCGGCCCCGGAACACCCCGGCCACGCCGCCGACGTGGTCGACGTGGAAGTGACTGACCACCAGCAGCGACACCTCACGTACGCGCAGGCGGCGCAGGCAGGCGTCCACGCCGGACGGGTCCGGTCCGGCGTCGACCACCACGGCCCGGCCGGCCGCCACCGGCAGCACCACGGCGTCCCCCTGTCCCACCGCGCACGCCACCACCACCCAGTCGCGCGGCGGCCAGCCGGAGGCAAGCAACCGGATCGGCGCCGCGCCGAGCACCACCGCCATCACCACGACCGCGACCAGCCGCCGCGCCCGGCGTCGGCGGAAGGCGAGCAGCAGCGCCACGCTCACCCCCGCCAGCAGCAGGGCCCCGGCCACCCCGCCCACCCAGGGCAGGTTCCCGGCCGGCAGGTCCGCCCCGTGCGCGGCCACCGCCACCAGCCAGCGCGCCGGCCAACTCGCCAGCCAGGCCAGGAACTCCGCGCCGCCCGGCCACACCGGCGACAGCACCGCCGCCAGCACACCGAGCACAGTGGCGGGCGCGACGGCCGGCACCGCCAACAGGTTCGCCGGCACCGCCACCAGGCTCACCGTCGCGGACAGTCCGGCGATCACCGGGCCGCAGGCGAGCTGCGCGGCGGCCGGCACGGCGAGCGCCTCGGCCAGCCCGGGCGGTACGCCCCGGCGGCGCAGCGCGTCCCGCCATCCCGGCGCGAGCAGCAGCAGTCCCCCGGTGGCGCAGACCGACAACGCGAACCCCGGGTCGCCCGCGAGGTCCGGGTCGTACAGGACCAGTCCGGTGACCGCCGCGGCGAGCGCGGGCAGCGCCGACCGGGACCGCCCGGCGGCCAGCGCGGCGAGCCCGATCGCACCCATCGCGGCGGCGCGCACCACGCTCGGCGAGGGCCGTACCAGGATGACGAACCCGACCAGGGCGAGCACACACAGCGTGGCGGCGGTACGCGGACCGGCGCGCGCCCAGCGGGCCAGCAGCAGCACCGCACCGACCACTATCGCCACGTTGGAGCCGGACACCGCGTTGAGGTGCGTCATCCCGGTGGCCCGGAAGTCCTCCTCCACCTCGGGCAGCAGCCGGCTGGTGTCCCCCACCACGAGGCCGGGCAGCAGCCCGCCCGGCGCGTCCGGCAGCGGCGCACAGGCGCGCTGGAGCCCTGATCGCAGCACCCCGGCCGCCCGTTGCGGCCAGGACGCGCTGCCGCGCAGCGTGGGCGGATCGGCGGCGGAGAGCACGGCGGCGGTCAGGTCACCGCCGCGCGGGGCGGACAGCCGCCCCTGGGTGGTGACCCGCTGACCCGGCAGCAGCGGCCGCCAGGCCGGGTCGGTGGCCAGCACCAGGGCGCGTACCGGGCCGGTGACCCGCGCGCCGTCGCCTCCGGTGAGGCGGACCAGGTCGACGCGGACCAGGAGCATCGGTGGCCGGCCGGGGGCACCGCGTACCGGGCGGGGATCGTCGCGCAGCACCAGGTCGGCGGTGACCACTGCGCCTTCGGTGACCAGAGCGCGTACCGCCGTGGCGTCGCGGATCGCGAGCCGGGCGCCGGTGGCGGCGGCCCCGCAGACCACGCCGAGCAGCACGGCGACCACGATCCAGCCGTAGCGGCGGGTCGGTTCCCCCGGTCGGCCGAGCACGCCGCAGCAGCGCAGGGCCGCCAGGAGGGCGAGCGCGGCGGCGACGGCGGCCGTCCACACGGTCGCGCGGACGGTGAGGTGCAGCCCGGCCAGCGCGGCGAGCCACGCGGCCACCGCCAACCCGGCCAGCCGCAGGTCGGGCACGTCGCGGACAGGCGCAGGGTCACCGTCGAGGACGGGCGAGGCAGCGGCACGCCGGCCGGTCACACCGTCACCAGTTCCTTGAGCTGCTCGTACCGGGCGTCGCCGATGCCGTCGACCTGCCGCAGGTCGGACACGGACCGGAAGCCGCCGTGCTGGTCGCGGTGGTCGAGGATCCGCTGGGCGAGCACCGGGCCGACGCCGGGTAGCGCGTCGAGCTGGGCAAGCGTCGCGGTGTTCAGGTTGACCGGTCCGGCCGGCGCCGCAGGTCCGCCCGGCGCACCGCCTGCGCCCGCCGCGGCGGGCCCGCCCGGTCCCGGTGGGGCGGTCACACCGACCAGGATCAGTTCACCGTCGGTGACCTTGCGGGCGGGGTTGAGCAGCGCGACGTCGACGCCGGGCAGCGCGCCGCCTGCTGCCTCGACGGCGTCGGCCAGCCGGGCGCCGGCCGGCAGCCGGACCAGGCCGGGGCGGCGGACCTTCCCGGCCACCGCGACGACCACCTGACCCGGTGCGCCGGCTGACGCGGGCACCCCGGTGACCGCCTCGGTCGCCGCGCCCACAGGCGCCTCGGAGGACGCCGTCACCGGCGGCACGGGTTCGGTGCTCGGACGCGAGCGCCAGGCCCAGACGGCGGCCACCACGACCACCACTGCCGCCACCGCCGCGAGCGCCCGCACACCCCGGCTGCCGGGATCGAACGCCCCGGGTCCGGGCAGCCGGGACGCCAGGCCGCGCGCGGCCACCGGAGCATCGTGGGACGGGCCTTCGTCGGCGTCCGGCTCGGCGGACCAGGGGTTCGCCCCGGACGAGGGTTCCCGCCCGCCGTCGCGCTCCGGGAAGCCGGGACGCAGCCCGAGACCCGGCTCGGCCTCGCCGGGCCCAGGCCCGAACAGCCGGGCGAGCCGCCGCCGTACCGTCGTCTCCTCGTCGTCTGGCACGGCTCGGGACGCTACGGAGACAGCTCGTCCCGCATCGGCCGATGAACGCTCACCTGTGGACAACCAAGGGACTGTGGACACACACCCGATCAAGCCCTGGCCGTGCTAGGTGGCCGAAAACTACGGTCAGCGCGCCTCCGGGTCCAGGCCGAGCGCGGCCCGTCCCCCGTCGACCGGCACGACCGCGCCGTTGACGAACGAGGCGCGGTCGGAGAGCAGGAACGCGACCACCTCGGCCACCTCGTCGGTACGCCCGATTCGGCCGAGCGGGTGCAGCCGGGCCATCTCCGCGTCGACGTGCGCGACCTCGGCCGGGTCGAGTCCGGCCAGGTAGGCGGCGTGCCGTTCGGTGTGGACGGAGCCGAGCGCCACCGCGTTGGCGCGGATCCCGTGGCGGCCGTAGTCGACGGCGAGCGCCCGGGTCAGCCCTTCCAGCGCGGCCTTGGCGGTGGCGTACGGCAGCGCGCCCGGCACCGCCCGGCGGGCCTGGTGGGACGAGACGTTGACGATCGCGCCGCCGGTACGGGCGGCCAGGAACCGGCGTACGGCGGTGCCGGCCCCGGCCACGGCGGGCCGCAGGTTGAGCGTGATCAGGTCGACCACCTCGCTCGCGGGCGCGCGGTGCAGGTCGGCGTCGCGGAAGACGGCGGCGTTGTTGACCCAGCCGGCCAGCGGCGCGTACGCCTCGGCGCGGTCGGCGGCCCGGCCGGTGACCGCCTCGTCGCCGGCGTCCCCGGTCACGGCGTGCAGCCGGTCGGCGAGCGGATGCCGGGCCAGCCAGTCCAGTGCGCTCGTGTCCCGTTCGACCACGACCACGATGCCGCCGTCGGTGGCCAGCCGTTCGACGATCGCCCGTCCGACGCCCCGGCCCCCGCCGGTGACGACATACGACCGGAGGTTCATCCGGCCACCCTAGGGTGTACGGCGGTGGACCACCACGCACGCCAGCCCGGGCCCGGCGTGGGCGGCGACCACCGCTCCGGCCTCGGTGACGTACGTGTCGTGCAGCCGGTCGCCCAGCCGCTCGGTCAGCGCCGTCAGCAACTGCTCGGCCCGCTGCGGCGCGGCGAGGTGGTGCACCGCGACGTCGACCTGGGCGTCGTCTGCCGCCTCGACGGCGAGGTCGACCAGCCGCGCGACTCCCCGGCTGGCGGTACGGACCTTGTCCTTCACCACGATCGCGCCATCCGGCATGTGCATGATCGGCTTTACCGAGAGCGCGGTGCCGAGCAGCGCCTCGGCCGCGTTGATCCGGCCGCCCCGGCGCAGGAACTCCAGCGTGTCGACGTAGAAGTAGATGGTGGTGCGGGCGACCGCGTCCAGCGCCGCGTCGCGTACCCCGGTCAGGTCGGCGCCCGCCGCGGCGGCCGCGGCGGCGGCGAGCGCCGGGAAGCCGAGGCCCATGCCTGTGGATCGGCTGTCGACGACGGTGACGCGGTCGTCGCCGATCTCGGCGGCGGCGAGCCGGGCGGCCTCGACGGTGCCGGACAGCTCGGCGGACAGGTGCACCGACACCACGCCGTCGGCGCCCTCGGCGAGCAGCGTGCGGTAGACCTGCGCGAACTGTTCGGGCGCGGGCCGGGACGTGCTCACCGAGACCCGCCGGCCGCTCAGCGCGCGGGTGGCGTCGGCCGGGGAGGTCTCGACGCCCTCCAGCCCTTCCGCGCCGTTGAGGACGACTGTGAGCGGGACGACGGTGAGCCCGCGTGCGCGGGCCAGGTCGGAGGGCAGGTAGGCGGTGGAGTCGGTGACGACCGCGACGGGCATGACCGGCACGCTAGCCGATGGCGCTGTGACGTGCCGGGGCCGGAGGTGTCAGACCGCGTCGGTGAGCGCCGCCCGGGTGACCAGACCGACGTTGTGCGCCCGCAGGTGCCAGCCCCGGACGCCGTTGTGGCGCAGTTCGGTCCAGTGGCAGTTCGCCAGCGAGCCGAGGCTGCGCAGCACCGTGTGGTCCCAGCCGAGCAGGTGCCCGACGCCCTGCCGGGCGCCGCCGCCGTGGGTGGTCACCACGACCGTGCCGCCGACGGCGAGGTCGGCCGCGTCCTGGAACCCGGCGCCGAGCCGGGCGCCCAGGTCACCCAGGGGTTCGAGGCCGGCGCCCGGGTCCGGGTCGCCGGCCCGCCAGCGGGCGTACTCGTCGGGGAACCGTTCGGCCACCTCGGTCAGGGTGAGGCCCTGCCACTGGCCGAAGTGCCGTTCCCGCAGCCGCGCGTCGGTGCGGACCGGCAGCCCGGTCAGCGCCGCGAGCGCGGCGGCGGTGTCGGCGGCCCGGCGCAGGTCGCTGGCGACGATCGCGTCGGGGCGCAGCGCGGCGAGTACCGGGGCGGCGGCGTGGGCCTGCTCGCGGCCGAGGTCGTTGAGGGGCACGTCGGTCTGGCCCTGGACGCGGCTCGCGGCGTTCCAGTCGGTGTTGCCGTGCCGCCAGATGATCAGTCGGGTCATTCGGCGGTGGCGCTGCCGGCGGCCGAGTCGGCCAGGTCGCGATCGGTGAACGGGATCTGCGGGCAGTCCTTCCAGAGCCGGTCGAGCGCGTAGAACTCGCGCTCCTCGGTGTGCTGGACGTGGACCACGATGTCGACGTAGTCGAGCAGCACCCAGCGGCCGCCGCGCTCGCCTTCGCGGCGCACCGGCTTGGCCTTCTCCGGCAGCTCCAGCAGGCGCTCCTCGATGGCGTCGACGATGGCGAGCACCTGACGCTCGTTCGGAGCGGCGGCCAGCAGGAACGCGTCGGTGATCGCGAGCTGGTCGCCCACGTCGATGATGACGATGTCCTGTGCCTTCTTGTCGGCCGCGGCCTGGGCGGCGGCCATCGCCAGCTCGTGCGCGCGCTCGGAAACTGTCACCGTTCTCCTTCGATCAACCGTGCGACCCTCCAAGCCTCTCACACCCAGCGGTGCGGCGACTTGTCAGTTCTGGTCGATTTCAGGCACAAACGGGGACATAAAGCGCGGAATCACCGCTGATAGAGACGCCGTTTCGCGATGTACTGCACCACACCGTCGGGCACCAGGTACCACACCGGTTCGCCCCGGGCGACCCGCGCGCGGCAGTCGGTCGAGGAGATCGCCATCGCGGGCACCTGCACGAGGCTCACCGAGTCGGCCGGCAGGTGCTTGTCGGTCAGTTCGAAGCCGGGCCGGGTCACGCCGATGAAGTGGGCCAGTTCGAGCGCCTCGTCCAGATCCTTCCAGGAGAGGATGCGCTCCAGCGCGTCCGCGCCGGTGATGAAGAACAGCTGCGCCTTCGCGCCGTACTCGGCGTGCAGGTCGCGTAGCGTGTCGACGGTGTAGGTGGGGCCGCCGCGGTCGATGTCGACCCGGCTCACCTGGAAGCGCGGGTTGGAGGCGGTGGCGATCACCGTCATCAGATAACGGTCCTCGGCCGGGGTGACCGCCTCCTCCGCCTTCTGCCACGGCTGTCCGGTGGGCACGAAGACCACCTCGTCCAGACCGAACCGGTCGGCCACCTCGCTCGCCGCCACCAGGTGCCCGTGGTGGATCGGGTCGAACGTGCCGCCCATGATGCCGACCCGCCGGATGTCTTCCTCCACCCAGCGATCGTAGGCCGCCCGCCCGGCGGCCCCGGGCGGGGTCCGCCGTCGAGCGCGCCGGGCGGTCCCCCACCCGGCGCGCTCCCAGCTCAGGCCGACGCGGCGGCCACCGCCGTCCGGGCCACGAGCGCCCGGCGCATGTCGTCGTCCAGGTCGGTCACCCACCGCCGCAGGCCCGGCGTCAGGTCGTCGCGGGCCAGCAGCGCCGCGGCCATCTCCCGGGTGGGCTGCGCCACGGCGTAGCGGGGGTAGGCGGCCACCGTGACCGCGTCGGCCACCCACGCGGTACGCAGACGCGCCGCCGCCGGCATGTCGGTGAAGTAGCGCTGCACGTACCCGGCGGTCAGCTCGGCCTGCTCGGGCTGCCAGAAGCCCTCGGCGGTCGCCTCGACCAGGCGGTTGGACAGCTCGGTGCTGCGGGTGACGATCTCCCAGGCGGCCCGCTTCGCGTCGGCGTCGGGCAGCGCGGCCCGGCACGCGGCGGCCTGCTCGGCGCCGGTGGCGCTGCGGTCGGCGTCGGCCTCGGCGTCGATCTGCGGCGTACCGGCCGCGCCGAGCACCACCAGCCGGCGCAGCACCGCCCAGCGCAGGTCGGTGTCCACGGCCAGCCCCGACGGCACGTCCTTACCGGCCAGCCAGCCGGCGAGCATCGCGGTGTCGGTGGTGGCGGCGATCAGGCCCCGCGCCGCCGCCAGTTGCAGGGAACCGCCCGCGGGGGCCGAGTCGAGCAACGCCGCGCAGGCGGTCGCCACCCGCAGCAGCGCCGCGTCCCGGCCGAGCGGGTCGAGGTAGCGGTCGATCAGCCGGCGACTGAGCAGCAGCACGTCCTCGACGATCGTCACCTCGGTCTCGGCGGGCAGCGCCGCCGCGATCAGCGCGGCCAGCGCGCCGGCCGGCCGTTCCCCGTCGGTGACCGCGTCCAGCGCCTCGCCCCAGAGCAGCGCCCGGGCCAGCGGATCGTCGAGCCCCGGCAGCAGCAGCGGCACCGCGTCCGCCGAGGCCGGGTCGAGGCGGATCTTGGCGAACGTCAGGTCACCGGCGTTCGGCAGCAGCAGCCCGGTGGCGGGCCGTCCGACCAGCTCGGGCAGCGGCGTCCGGCCGCCGTCGGCGTCGGGGTCGAGGTCGACGTCGAACCGGTACGCCGGGCCGTCGGCGGTGTGGTGGGCCACGCCGATACGGTGCGGCCGCAGCACCGGGTGGCTCGCCGGGGCGGTCTGCACGATCGCCACGTCGGTCCACCGCCCGTCGGCGTCCACGGCGGTGTCGACCCGCAGCGTGTTCACCTGCGCGCGGCGCAGCCAGCGTTCCGCCCAGCCGGCCAGGTCGCGGCCGCTCGCCGTACCCAGGGCGGCCAGCAGGTCGGCGAGTGTCGCGTTGCCGAAGCGGTGCGCGGCGAAGTGCGCGTTCAGCCCGGCCAGGAACGCCTCGTCACCGAGCCAGGCGACGAGCTGGCGCAGCACGCTGGCGCCCTTGGCGTACGAGATGCCGTCGAAGTTCAGCAGCGCCCGGGCGGCGTCTGCCACCTCCTCCGGCGCCACCGGATGGGTGGAGGGGCGCTGGTCGGCGGTGTAGCCCCACGCCTTGCGACGGCTCGCGAACGTGGTCCACGCCCGGTCGAACCGGGTCGCCTCGGCGGTGACCCGGGTGCCGAGGTATTCGGCGAAGGACTCGTTGAGCCACAGGTCGTCCCACCAGCTCATGGTGACCAGGTCGCCGAACCACATGTGTGCCATCTCGTGGGCGATCGTGGTGGCGCGCAGCTCCCGCTGGGTGTCGGTCACCGCCGAGCGGAAGACGTAGTCGTCGCGGATCGTGACCAGGCCCGGGTTCTCCATCGCGCCGGCGTTGAACTCGGGCACGAACGCCTGGTCGTACTTGCCGAACGGATAGCGCTCGGCGAACAGCTCGTGGAAGCGGTCGAAGCACTGCCGGGTGACTGTGAGGATCTCGTCGGCGTCGGCGTCCAGGTGGGCGGCGAGCGAACGCCGGCAGTAGAGGCCGAGCGGGATGCCGTCGTGCTCGGCGCGCAGCACGTGCCAGGGCCCGGCGATCAGCGAGACGAAGTAGGTGGCCAGCGGCTCGGTGGTGGCGAACTCCCAGCGGCCGGGTGCGGGCCGGTCGGCGAGCGGCCCGTTGGCGGCCACCGTCCACTCCGGTGGCGCGGTGACGGTCAGCGTCACCGGCGCCTTCAGGTCGGGCTGGTCGAACGCGGCGAAGAGGCGCGGCCCCTCGTCCAGGAAGGACAGCGCATACAGGTAGGTCTCGCCGTCGGCCGGGTCGACGAACCGGTGCAGCCCTTCGCCGGTGTTGGAGTAGGCCATCTCGGCCTCGACGGTGAGCGTGTTGTCGGCGGCCAGGCCGGTCAGCGGCAGCCGGCCGTCCGCCAGCAGGGCCGGGTCGAGGTCGCTGTCGTTGAGGCGGGCGGCGAGGAGTCGGCGCGGTTTGACGTCGACGAAGGTCTCGGCGCCGGGGGTGGCCCGGAACCGGATGGTGACGGCGGAGCGGAACCGCTCGGCGTCGCCGGTCAGGTCGAGGTCCACATCGTAGGACTCGACGGTGATCGACGCGCGGCGCGCGGTCGCCTCTGCACGGGTGAGGCTCGGCATCCGCTTATCCTGCCCGATGTGGTCCGCTCGGGCCGCCTCGTTACGCATGGCGATGGAGGAGCAGCGATGGGTCAGCACCCCAAGGGCGATTTCGACCTCTCCCGGGCGGTTTGGCAGCGGGCAGAGGGCGACACCTCCGAGGGAGCGGTCGAGGTGGCATTCGTCGACGACCTGATCGGTATGCGCAACTCCGCCGAGCCGGACGGGCCCGTGCTGGTCTTCACCCAGGCCGAGTGGGACGCGTTCGTCGCCGGCGCCCAGGACGGCGAGTTCGACCTGGACTGAGCGCACCTCAGTCACCGTCGCCCCAGCCGAGGCCGCCCGGACCGGGCGCGTGGTGGAAGCCGGGGTGAGCGGCCACGTCGGCGCAGCGCTCGCCGTCGGGCCCGACCGCGTCGCAGAACAGCCGCTCGGCCCGGTGCCAGGCGTCCGCCGGGGACAGGGCCGCCGCGCCGAGCGCCAGCTCCGGGCGGAGCAGGCCGAGCGCTTCGGCGTACGCCACCGCCTGCTCCCGCGCGACGGCGGGATCGGTGGCGGCGAAGCCCAGGTGCACGGTGAAGTACCGCGGTGGGCGGGCCCCGGCGCGCCGGGGCCCGCCGATCAGCGGGCCGTCGCGGCCGTCCCCGCGCAGCCCGGCCCACGCCTCGCGGTGCCGCCGCGCCGCGCTGTCGTCACGCATCAGTGCCCTCCCCCGTCGCCGGTGACCCTCGCCGGACACCACGCCGGCGGGCGCCGGACCGGTAGCCGCCGGTCCGCGTGCCTCGAGGGAACCAGCTTTTCCGCCGCCGGGGAGGGGCCAGCGTCCGCCCGACCGGCTGGCCCCTCCCGCGTGCGGCCCGAGCTGCTGAGATGAAGGGTTCGGCGGCGTCGCCCGGGGTAGGTAGGCAGCGCCGCCGAACCGCGTCAGGAGCAGCCGACATGAGCACCATGCCGAGCGACCGGAGCCCGGACAGCACGCTCGCCTTCATCCGGGAGGGCTACCGTTTCGTCGGCTCTCGCTGCGACCGCCTCGGCACCGACGTGTTCCAGACCCGGCTGCTGCTGGAGCCGACGATCTGCCTGCGCGGCCGGGAGGCCGCCGAGCTGTTCTACGACGAGGAGCGGTTCGTGCGGCGGGGCGCCATGCCGATGCGCGGGCAGCGCACGCTCACCGGTGTCGGCGGCGTGCAGGGCCTGGACGGGCAGGCGCACCGGGTCCGCAAGGCGATGTTCATGTCGATCATGACGCCGACCGCGATCCGCCGCCTCGGGGAGATCTTCGACGAACAGTGGCAGGCCCGGATCCCGGTCTGGGCCCGCAACGGCCCGGTGGTGCTCTACGACGAGGTGGGCGAGATCCTGACCCGTACGGTCTGGGCCTGGGCCGGGGTGCCGCTGGCCGAGGCCGACGTGCCGCGCCGCACCGCCGAGATGCACGCGATGATCGAGGCGCCGGCCGCGCTGGGCCCCCGGCACTGGCGCGGCCGGCTCGGCCGCTACCGCGCGCAACGATGGGCCGGCGACCTGATCGAACGGGTACACGCGGGCGCGGTGCCCGCCCCGGAGGGCAGCGCGCTGGCGGTCGTGGCCGGGCACCGGGACGAGCGGGGCCTGCCGCTGCCCAGCCGGATCGCCGCAGTGGAACTGCTCAACGTGCTGCGCCCCACCGTGGCGGTGGACCGGTACGTGGTCTTCGCCGCGCTGGCCCTGCACGACCATCCGCACTGGCGGGACCGGCTACCCGGCGACGACGCCGCGACCGAGCGGTTCGTGCAGGAGGTACGCCGCTACTACCCGTTCTTCCCGGTCGCCGCGGCCCGGGTGCGCCGCTCGTTCCAGTGGCGGGGGTACACGTTCCCGCAGGGCCGGCGGGTGCTGCTCGACCTGTACGGCACCAACCACCACCCCGGCACCTGGCCGGAGCCGGAGCAGTTCCGCCCCGAGCGCTTCACCGGCTGGCGCGACGACCCGTTCGGCCTGATCCCGCAGGGCGGCGGCGACCACTTCACCGGCCACCGCTGCGCCGGTGAGTGGATCACCATCGAGCTGATGAAGCGGGCCGTGACGAACCTGACCGGCGCGATGGACTACCGCGTACCGCCGCAGGACCTGGCGCTCGACCTGGGCGCCATGCCGGCGTTGCCGCCCAGCGGGCTGGTGCTCGACGGCGTACGCCCGGTCGACGGGGCACATCGGGCCGGCGGGGTGCGCCCGCTGCGCTGAAGCGGACGCCCCCGGTCGCGGTCAGGCGGCCTGCGGGTGCAGCACCGTACGCAGGCAGCCGTCCTCCTTCTTCTCGAAGATCTCGTAACCCCGGGCGCCCTGCTCCAGCGACATCGGGTGGGTGGCCAGGTAGCCGGGGTCGATCTCGCCGGCCGCGACCCGGTCCAGCAGCATCGGGATGTAGCGCTGGGCGTGCATCTGCCCCATCCGCAGCACCAGGGCCTTGTTCATGGCCGCGCCGAGCGGGAACTTGTCCACCAGGCCGCCGTACACGCCGACGATGCTCACCGTGCCGCCCTTGCGAGCCGCCATGATCGCCTGCCGGACCGAGGTGGGCCGGTCGGTCTGCGCGCGTACCGTCTGCTTGGCCTTGTCGTACGCGTACGCCGGGCCGACGTCGTGCGACTCCATGCCGACGGCCTCGATGCAGGCGTCCGGGCCGCGCCCGGCGGTCATCTCCCGCAGCGCCTCCAGCACGTCGGTCTCGGCGTAGTTGATCGTCTCGACGCCGAGGCGCTGCGACGCGGTGGCGAGCCGTTCCGGCAGCCGGTCGATGACCACCACCCGCTCGGCGCCGAGGATCTGCGCGGACCGGGCCGCCATCTGGCCGACGCCGCCGGCGCCCCAGACGGCCACCACCTCGCCGCCCTTGAGGTTGCAGAAGTCGGCGGCCATCCAGCCGGTCGGCATGGCGTCGGAGGCGAACACGACCGAGTCGTCCGGCACCCCGTCCGGCACGGTGAACGCGCCGACGTCGCCGAACGGCACCCGGATGTACTCGGCGTGGCTGCCGGAGTAGCCGCCGGCCGCGTGCGAGTAGCCGAGGATGCCGGCCGGCGAGTGGCCCCACAGCTTCTCGGTGAAGACCGGCTGCGGGTTGGAGTTGTCGCAGAGCGAGAACTGCTCGGTGCGGCAGTACCAGCACGAGCCGCAGGCCACCACCGAGCCGACCACCACCCGGTCACCGACGGAGATGCGCCGCACGTCGGGGCCGGTCTCGACCACCTCACCCATGAACTCGTGGCCGAGGATGTCCCCCTCGCGCATCGCCGGCAGGTAGCCGTTGATCAGATGCAGGTCGGAGCCGCAGACGCTGCTCGCGCGCACCTTGACGATGATGTCGCCGCCGGACCTGATGGTCGGCTCCGGCACGTCCCGTACGGCCAGCTTCCCTACGCCCTCCCAGCACAACGCCCTCACGGCCGTCCTCCCACCATCAGCTTCTCGCGTACCTTGTCCGTCGCCCGCTCCTGACGCGGGCTGCGCCCGGACGGGTCGTGCCGGGTGTCCAGCACGTGCCCGGTCTCGATCAGCGACTTGATCCGGCGCAGCGCGGTGCGCAGCCCCAGGTCCGGGTCGGTGCCACCGACCAGCCCGACCGCGCGCCGGATCGGCCCGGAGCGCCAGCGCAGCTCGGCCCGGATCTCGGTGCCCCGATTCTGCGGCGCGGTCACCAGCTCGACCCGGCCGCGCTGGGCCACCGGCCCGTCGGTGACCCGCCAGCTCAACCGGCCGGGGCCGTCGACGGTGATCTCGGCCCGCCACTCGGTGCCGCCGCCGGCCGGGTCGGCCGCCACGCAGCGCCACCGGTTCGCGTCGAGCTGCTCCAGCGTGGCCCACTCGGCCAGCCCTCGATCGAGCCGTTCCCGGTCGGTCCAGAACCCGATCACCGCGTCGACCGGCCGGTCCACGGTGATGCCGCGGCGCACCACGTACCAGCCGTCCTCGCGGTCGGGCTGGTGCCGGTGCCGTCGCCCGGCGACCGTCCGGGTGACTCCGAGCGCGGTCACCGCGGCGGCGCCGGCCAGCGCCCATCTCGTCGCGTTGCTGGGCATCACGTCTCCTCCCGACTCGGACCGTCCCGTATCCGGGTGCGCTACCCGACACAGCCCGCCCGAAACGGTTTCAGCAGCCGCATTCCGGGCAAGTCGCGTGACCCGACACGAGGGGAGACGACGTGACCCGACCGATCGCCGCGCGCCCGGGCGAGGAGACCGCCGCGTCCGCGCCGGTCCGGCTGCCGATGGCGTACGTCCTGCCGCTGCGCGCCCACGACGACGGCGGCCTGGACGAGCTGACCGCGTACCTGCGGGAGCTGAGCCGCTGGGTCGACGTGGTGGTGGTCGACGGATCGGCGCCGGAGCTGTTCGCCCGGCACGCCGCCGCGTGGGGCGGGCTGGTGCGGCACGTGCCGCCGGACCCGGCGCTGCGCGGACGCAACGGCAAGGTGCTCGGCGTGCTCACCGGCGTCGCGCTGGCCCGGCACGAGCACGTGGTGATCGCCGACGACGACATCCGGTACGACCTGCCGGCCCTGGCCGCCGTGCACCAGCTGCTGGACGGGGTCGACCTGGTCCGCCCGCAGAACCACTTCGACCCGCTGCCGTGGCACGCCTGGTGGGACACCGGCCGGACGCTGCTCGCCCGCGCGTTCGGCGGGGACTGGCCCGGCACCCTCGGGGTGCGGCGGGGCACGTTCCTGGCGATGGGCGGCTACGACCCGGACGTGCTCTTCGAGAACCTGGAGCTGGTCCGGACCGTGCGCGCGTACGGCGGCAGCACCGCCACCCCGGCGTGGCTGTACGTGCGGCGGCTCCCGCCCTCCGCGGCGCACTTCCTCGGGCAGCGCGTCCGCCAGGCGTACGACGAGACGGCCCGGCCGGCGTGGCTGCTCGCCGCGCTGGCGGTGCTGCCCGCGACGGCTGCCGCGCTCGCCACCCGCCGGCCCGGGCTGCTGCTGCGGGCCGGGCTGGCGACTGTCGCGGTGGCGGAGCTGGGCCGGCGACGGGCCGGCGGCGCGGCGGTGTTCCCGGCGCACACCAGCCTGGCCGCGCCGCTCTGGGCGCTGGAACGCGGGCTGTGCGCGTGGCTGGCGGTGGGCCGGCGGCTGCGCGGCGGGGTGCCCTACGCGGGCGCCCGGCTGCGGACAGCGGCCAACTCCACACGTGCGCTGCGGCGGCGGACGACCCGGCACCGCCCGGACGAACTGGTGCTCTGGGTGCAAACCGGGTCGATGCCCGCTGAGGTGAAAGGAAGGGCCCCTTCTTATCGCGAGGCGATAAGAAGGGGCCCTTCCTAACCGAGAGCGCGGGCCTTCAGGAGGACCGCGCCTGCTCGGCGCTGTGCCGCACGTCCTGCGCGGCGGCGCGGCCGTCGTCCTTGACCGCGTACGCGGCGTCCTGCGCGGTGGCCTTCACCGACTCGGCGGCGTGCTGCGCGGGCTCGCGCAGCTCCTCCTTCAGCTCACCGGCGACCTCGCCCAGCTTCTCCTTGACCACGCCGCCGTGCTCGGCGGCCTTCTCCTTGACCTGCGCGGCGACCTGCTGCTCGCGGCGGGTGGCGGGGATCAGCGAGGAGACCAGCATGCCGACGCCGAAGGCGATCACGCCGGCGGCGATCGGGTTGCCCTCGGACTTGCGCCGCACCACCTGCGGCGCCCGGTGGGCGGCGTCGCTCACCGTGGCGGCGGCCGAGTGCGCCTTGTCGCCCACCGTGGACGCCATCGAGGAGGCGTGGTCGCCCACCGAGTGGGCGGCGTGGCCGGTGCCGTGGCCGAGGTCCGATGCGGTTCCCATCACCTTGTCCTTCACGTTCGTCAGCGCGCTACGCACGCGCTGCTTGCGGTCGTCGACGATGCGGCCCGGGCTGACCTTGTACGCCAGGGCGTCCACGTCCGAGCTGAGGTTGTTGCGGGTGGCTTCGATCTCGCGGCGGATCTGCTCGGGATCGGTGCTCATCGGGTGACTCCCTCCGGGTGCGGCTTGAGCGCGTCGGGGATGCGCTGCACGCTGTCGTTCGTCTGCTTCAGGCCGCGGATCCGCTCGGCGTTCTTCTTGCCCATCGAGTACAGGACCGCCGCGACAGCGGCCCAGACGACGGCCACGATCAGCGCGGCCAGCCCGGAGTCCATGACGTTGTCGAGGAACTGCCAGATCGCGATCGAGACGAAGAGCGCCACCATGTAGCCGCCGAAGCCGGCGCCGCCGAACAGGCCGGCGGCCTTGCCCGCCTTCTTGCCCTCCTGGCGGATCTCCGCCTTCGCCAGTTCGACCTCCTGCCGCATCAGCGTGGACAGGTCCGTGGTGACCTGGCGCATCAGGTCGCCGAGCGAGCTGCCGCGCACCTCGTCGGCGTGGGGCGGGGCGCCCGCCGCCTGATAGCCGGGGTCCTGCGTGGGTACGGTCATGCCGTCGCCTCCCTTCTGCCGGTGCGGCCGGTCACGGGCGGGGAGCGCCGGTGGACGGGACGCCCGGCAGCGGGTCGGTGCGCTCCGGCGGCGGCAGCGGCTGACCGGTGCCACCCGCCGGGTCGGCCCAGGTGTTCGGGGCGCCGCCGGTCGGGTAGGTCGCGCCCGGCGCGGAGTAGCCCGGGTCCGGCTCGGCGTAGCTGCCCGGCGTCGGGTCGAGGTAGCCGCCCGGCGGCACCTGGTCCGGCACCTCACGCGCGGTCGGGATGACGGCCGTGCGGTCCGGGTCGTACGCCGGCCGCGCGCCGCTGTTGTCGTCGCCGAGCGCGGTGATGTTGCGGGTGAGCCGCCCGGCGACCACGCCGAGCAGCGCGGCGCCGACGAGGAACGTGCCGGGGTTGCGGCGGGCGTAGTTCTTCACCTCGTTGAGCAGGTCGCCCGGCTCGCGCTGCTCCAGCCAGCCGGCCACGCCGTGCACCCGCTCGGCCGCCTGGTGTGCCAGCTCGGTGACCGGGCCGGAGCCGCCACCCTGCTGCGCCATGGTGCGCATCTCGTCGGCGAGCGACCGCAGGCCGCTGGCGGCGCGCTGCTGCTGCTGACCGGCCTGGGCGGTGACCTGGCTGCGGGTCTCGCCGTAGAGGTCGCGGGCCTGTCGCTTGGCCTCGCCCACCACCTCCCGACCCTGCTCCTTGGCGGTCTGCGCCACGGCGCCACCGGCGCTCGCGGCGTCGGAGCCCACCTGGCGGGCCTGGTCACGCACGCCGCCGCCGTTCGTCGACTGGTACGTGGCAGAAGTCGGGGAAAGATCCTGAGTCATGATGTCCCTTCCGCTCGTGTGTTTCCCAGCGGGTGTTCTCGGGGGGTACGCGGATTTGTTTCCGCATGACAATCGCCCTACCCCCGGTCGACCGGTCCATGCCTGATTCGTGATTTCTCTGCGGGAGCGACCCGCTCCGGTCAGAGAATGGAATGCCTGCCCGCCCGGGCGGCGGCGAGTCCACGGGGGTGACAGGGATGGCACGTGACGTGCGCGAACACGCGCCCGCCCGGCCTACGGTGCAGAAGGTCGCCCTCGCGGCGGCAGCCGTCTTCGCGCTGATCGGCGTACTCGGTTTCGTACCCGGCATCACCACGCACTACGGCGAGATGACGTTCGCCGGGCACCACTCCGAGGCGAAGCTGCTCGGGGTGTTCCAGGTGTCGGTGCTGCACAACCTGGTGCACCTGCTGTTCGGCCTGGTCGGTCTGGTCATGGCGCGGCGGCTGGCCGGGGCGCGGGTGTTCCTGGCCGGCGGCGGCGCGCTCTACCTGGTGCTGTGGCTGTACGGCTTCGCCATCGACCGGGATGCCTCGGCGAACTTCGTGCCGGTGAACGACGCCGACAACTGGCTGCACCTGTTCCTCGGTTTCGGCATGCTCGCGGCCGGCCTGCTGCTCAACAACAACCTCGGCACCGGCACCCGGGTGGAGGCCCCGTTCGACCGTCCCTGACCAGGCGCGACACGCCGGTGCGGCGTTTGTCCCGACCCGATGCCGGGCAGGAGGGCAGGCGCGAGCGGGTCGAGGAGGTCCGGCGATGCCACGGTGGTTGCGCGACAACATGCTCTCGGTCGCCATGCTCGGCGCGTTCCTGGTCTTCCTGCTGCTGCAGAGCGTCTTCGGCTGGCAGGTGCACAACGAGGAGCTGAGCCGGTACGGCATCGAGCCGCTGAGCTGGTGGGCCTATCTCGGCACCGGGCACTTCGCCGAGGCGGTGTTCGAGAACTGGGAGTCGGAGTTCCTCCAGATGGGCGGCTACGTGCTGCTCACCGCGTACCTGGTGCAGAAGGGCTCGGCCGAGTCGAAGCCGGAGGACCAGACGGACCGGCCGGAGGACAACCGGGACCACGCCCGCCCCGACTCGCCCTGGCCGGTACGGGTCGGCGGGCTGCCGCTCGTGGTCTACCGGAACAGCCTCGCCATCGCGCTTCTGATGATCTTCGGCGGCTCGTTCCTGGGGCACCTGTTCGGCGGCGTGGCCGCCTACAACCAGGAGCAGGCGCTGGAGAGCGGTGCCGCCCCGATCAGCGCCTGGCAGTTCCTCGGCACCAGCGACTTCTGGTTCCAGTCGATGCAGAACTGGCAGAGCGAGTTCCTCGCCGTCGGCGTGCTGATCCTGCTCAGCATCGTGCTGCGCCAGCACGCCAGCCCGGAGTCGAAGCCGGTCACCGCGCCGCACGCCCAGACCAGCGCCTGAGCGTCAGGCCGGCCGATCAGGCCGCCACCGGCAGCCGCTTGGCGAAGCAGACGCTGTACGGGTTGTCCACGTACTCGCCGTACACCGGGATCGGCTCGTAGCCGCTGGACCGGTAGAGCGAGATCGCGGCCGGCAGGTAGGTGCCCGTCTCCAGGCACACCGTCCGGTGCCCCGCCCGGAACGCCAGCTCCTCCAGCGCGACGAGCAACTGCCGGGCGATGCCCCGCCCCCGGAACGCCGGCCGCACGTACATCCGCTTCAGCTCACCGGTGTCGGCGTCGAGCGCCTGGAGCCCACCGCAGCCGACCGCCCGGCCGCCCACCACGGCGGCCAGGTAGTGGATGTCGGTGTGCACGACCGTCACCTGCCCGTCCAGCCCGCCGTCCGCGGCGCGCAGCTCACGCTGCTGGGCGACGACGAGCGCGGCGATCTCCGGGTCGGTGGCGGGACGGGACTCGATCAACATGCCCGTACGCTAGATCCGCCGGATTTCGCGCAGGTTTCCCGCCACCGTCCCGCAGACGGCTACTCGACGTCCGCTTCCGCCGCGGCCGCGGCCTCGATCTCGTCCTCCGGGCGGACCCGGCGGGCCTTGCGGGCCGCCAGCCGGTCGGACGCCGACGGTCGGTTCGACTTCTCCTCCAGCCGCACGTCGGTGCCCCGGTTACCGGGTACGAAGTCGACACCGGCGTAGAGCGTTGGTTGCCAGTCGAACTCCCGTTCGCCGATGCGCACCAGGTCACCGGCCTGCGCGCCGGCCTTGGCGAGCTTCTCCTCGACGCCGAGGCGGGCCAGCCGGTCGGCCAGGTAACCCACCGCCTCGTCGTTGTCGAAGTTGGTCTGCTTCACCCAGCGCTCCGGCCGGCTGCCGCGCACCGTGTACGAGCCGTCCGGCTCGGCCTCGATGGTGAAGCCGGCGTCGTCGACCGCCTTCGGGCGGATCACGATCCGGGTCGGCTCGGCCGGCGGGGCGGCCCGACGGCCCTGCTCGACCAGCTCCGCCATCGCGTACGTCAGCTCGCGCAGGCCCTCGCGGGTGGCGGTGGAGACGTCGAAGACGCGCAGGCCACGGGCCTCCAGGTCGGGGCGGACGATGTCGGCGAGGTCCTTGCCGTCGGGCACGTCGACCTTGTTGAGCGCGACCAGCCGGGGCCGGTCGGCGAGCCCGCCGTACTGGGACAGCTCCGACTCGATGGCGTCGATGTCGGCGAGCGGGTCGCGGCCGGGCTCCAGCGTCGCGGTGTCGACCACGTGCACCAGCACGGCGCAGCGCTCGACGTGGCGGAGGAACTCCAGGCCCAGGCCCTTGCCGCTGGCCGCGCCCGGGATCAGGCCCGGTACGTCGGCGACGGTGAAGGTGTGGTTGTCCACCCGGACCACGCCCAGGTTCGGCACCAGCGTGGTGAACGGGTAGTCGGCGATCTTCGGCTTGGCCGCGGAGATCACCGAGATCAGCGACGACTTGCCGGCCGACGGGAAGCCGACCAGGCCCACGTCGGCGACGCTCTTGAGCTCCAGCACCACGTCCAGCCGGTCGCCGGGCTCACCCAGCTCGGCGAAGCCGGGTGCCTTGCGGCGGGCGTTCGCCAGCGAGGCGTTGCCGCGTCCGCCCCGGCCGCCCCGGGCCGCCTCGAACGTGGTGCCCACGCCGACCATGTCGGCCAGGACCTCGCCGTCGAGGCTCTGCACCACGGTGCCGTTGGGCACCTTGATGACCAGGTCGCGGCCGTTCGCGCCGTCCCGGTTCGAGCCGGCCCCGCCCTTGCCGTTCTCGGCCTTCAGGTGGGGCCGGAAGTGGAAGTCGAGCAGCGTGGTGACCTGCGCGTCGACCACCAGGGACACGCTGCCGCCGTGGCCGCCGTTGCCGCCGTCCGGCCCGCCGAACGGCTTGAACTTCTCCCGGTGGATCGAGACACAGCCGTGCCCGCCGTCGCCGGCCTGCATGTGCAGGACGACCCGGTCAACGAACGTCGTCACGACGCCAATCCTTCCAGCGGGGTCCGCCCCGCGCGTGAAAAGGCGAAGCGGGCCGGGACCAGAGGTCCGCGGCCCGCTTGGCCAGAAAACTACTGCTGCGGCACGATGCTGACGGTCTTGCGACCGCGCTTGGTGCCGAACTGAACCGAGCCGGCGGCCAGCGCGAACAGCGTGTCGTCGCCGCCACGGCCGACCAGGTCACCGGGGTGGAACTTGGTGCCACGCTGACGGATGAGGATCTCACCCGCGCTGACGACCTGACCACCGAAGCGCTTCACGCCGAGCCGCTGGGCCGCGGAGTCACGGCCGTTACGCGAGCTGGACGCACCCTTTTTGTGAGCCATTGGAGGACGACCTACTTCCCGCTGGAGATGCCGGTCACCTTGACCTGGGTCAGCGGCTGGCGGTGACCCTGGCGCTTGTGGTAGCCGGTCTTGTTCTTGAACTTGTGGATCCGGATCTTCGGGCCCTTGGTGTGCGCGGCGATCTCGCCGGACACCGCGACCTTGGCGAGCTTCGCCGCGTCGGTCACCAGGTCGTCACCGTCGACGAGGAGCACCGCGGTGAGCTTCACCGCGTCGCCGGGGGCACCGGCGAGCTTCTCGACCTCGATCACGTCGCCCTCGGCGACCTTGTACTGCTTGCCGCCGGTCTTGACGATCGCGTACATCGGAGGCGGACTCCCTGTCGTTGAGGCTGCTGGCGTCTGTTCCACCGCTGCCGGTTGTCACACCGTCGGCGGTCGTTCCCACGGCGTCTCGCCGGGAGCCGTGACACCGGCGGCGCGGGCACGCGGGAACTCGGCACACCAAAGTGCGCCGCAGGCAAGCCTACGCCATACCCGGCCCGCTCCCCAAACCGGGCTGCCGGTAGGCGGCTCTTCCGCGCGGCCCACCGGCACGACAGGGCCCCCGCGCCACACGCCAGGCGTGGATCGGGGGCCCTGTTCGCGCAGGTCAGTGCCCTACGGCCGGGTACGCCGCCGGGCGCCGCCACGGCGGGTCCGCCGGCGCGGGGCGCCGCTGTCGTCGTCGCTGTCGCCGTCACCGATCGCGTCCGGGTCGTCGGCGGCGGCCAGCCGGGCCGAGTCGCCCTCCTGGCTGTCCGCAACCGCCGGGGCGGCGGGCGTGTCCGTCTCGAACCGGGACAGGTCGTAGCCCTGGGTGTCGTAGTAGTCGTCGTCGGTCTCGACCACCTCGGCGACGGTCCGCTCCGGCGGCGCGACCGCAGCGGGCGGCTCGGTGGCGGCCTGCGGCTGCGCGGCCGGTTGCTCCGGTACGGCCTCCACGGCCGGCTTCTCCGCGGCGGCCTTGCGGCCCCGGCGTCGGCCGCTCTTCTCCTCGGCCGGCGCGGCGACCGCCGAGGCGACCGCCTTGACCTTCTCGCCCGCGCCGCCGCGCGGCTTCTCCGGCACCGGCTCGGTGTGAATGATCACGCCCCGGCCCTTGCAGCACTCGCAGGTCTCGCTGAACGCCTCCAGCAGGCCCGCGCCGATGCGCTTACGGGTCATCTGCACCAGGCCGAGCGAGGTGATCTCGGTGACCTGGTGCTTGGTGCGGTCCCGGCCCAGGCACTCGGTGAGCCGGCGCAGCACCAGCTCCCGGTTCGACTCCAGCACCATGTCGATGAAGTCGATCACCACGATGCCGCCGAGGTCGCGCAGCCGCAGCTGACGCACGATCTCCTCGGCCGCCTCCAGGTTGTTGCGGGTGACCGTCTCCTCCAGGTTGCCGCCGGAGCCGGTGTACTTGCCGGTGTTGACGTCGATGACGGTCATCGCCTCGGTGCGGTCGATCACCAGCGAGCCGCCGGAGGGGAGGAAGACCTTCCGGTCCAGCCCCTTGAGGATCTGCTCGTCGATCCGGTACTCGGCGAACACGTCCGCCACCCCGGCGTGCCGGCGCAGCCGCGCCACCAGGTCCGGCGAGACGTGCGACAGGTACGACTCGACCAGGTCGTACGCGGACTCGCCCTCGATGACCAGCTCGCGGAAGTCCTCGTTGAAGAGGTCCCGGACCACGCGGATGACCAGGTCCGGCTCCTCGTAGAGCAGCACCGGGGCGCCGCCCTCGGTCGCCTTGGCCTGGATGTCCTCCCACTGCGCCTGCAGCCGCTTGACGTCACGCGCCAGCTCGTCCTCGCTGGCGCCCTCGGCCGCGGTCCGGACGATCACCCCGGCGCCGTCCGGCACCAGCTTCTTCAGCGCGTCCCGCAGCCGCTTACGCTCGGTGTCGGGCAGCTTGCGGCTGATGCCGGAGGCGTTGCCGTTCGGCACGTAGACCAGGTGCCGGCCGGAGAGCGCGATGTGACTGGTCAGCCGCGCGCCCTTGTGCCCGATCGGGTCCTTGGTCACCTGCACGAGCACCGAGTCGCCGGAGCGCAGCGCCTGCTCGATCGAGCGCGCCCGGCCCTCCAGGCCGGTGGCGTCCCAGTTGACCTCGCCGGCGTACAGCACCGCGTTGCGCCCGCGCCCGATGTCGACGAAGGCGGCCTCCATGCTCGGCAGCACGTTCTGGACCTTGCCCAGGTAGACGTTGCCGGCCATGGTGGCGGACGAGTTGCGGGTCACGTAGTGCTCGACCAGCACGCCGTCCTCGAGCACGGCGATCTGGGTGCGGTCGCCGCGCTGGCGGACCACCATCACCCGGTCGACCGCCTCACGGCGGGCCAGGAACTCCGACTCGCTCAGGATCGGCGGCCGGGTACGCCGCTGCTCGCGGCCGTCCCGGCGGCGCTGCCGCTTGGCCTCCAGCCGGGTCGAGCCGGAGACGCCCTGCACCTCGTCGACCGGCTTGCGCGGCTCACGGATCTTGACGACGGTGGGCACGCCGTCCTCGGCGGCGGTGTCCGCCTCCCCCGCGCCGCGGCGGCGACGGCGGCGACGGCGGCGGGTCATCCCCTCGCCGTCGGGCTCCTCGTCCTCGGCGGACTCCTCGGTCTCGTCCTCGGCGGTCTCGGCCGCGGCGGGCTCCTCGACGTCCTCGTCGTCGGCCTCGTCGGCGCCACCCTTGCCCCGGCCCCGGCCCCGGCGACCCCGGCGACGCCGCCGCCGGCCGGCGGCCGTCTCGTCGTCCTCGTCGATCTCGGCGGACTCCTCGGCCTCGGCGGCCGGCTCCTCCTCGACGACCTCCGGCTCGGCCTCGGCCTCGACCGGCTCGACCTCCCGGCGGGCGCGACGGCGGCGCCGGCCGGTCTCGACCGCTTCCTCGATCGGCTCCTCCGCCGCCGGGTACGTGACCTGGACGGCGGGCGCCTCGTCGGGCTGCGGCGCCATGAACAGGACGGTCGGCGCGGAGAGCGCGGCACGACGCCGCCGGGTGGTGGGCGGCGTCGGCTCGGCCGGCTCCTCGTCCACGCGCGGCACGGCGGCGCCCGTCGACACGACGCCCGTCGCGTCCGCCGGGCCGCCGCTGCGGGCCAGGTCGACCTCGTGGGTACGCGCACCCGCGGCGCTCGCGTCCTCGACGGTCCCGGCCTCGGCGTCCTCGTCCTCGACGTCCTCGCCGAGGCCGGCGATCGCCTTGTCACCGGCGGTGGCCCCGCTCCCGCCGGTGGTGGCAGCATCCCCGGTGGCGGCCTTGTCGCCGGTGGCGGTGGCCGTGTCCCCGGAGGCGGCCTTGTCGGCGGTGGCGGCGCGGCGGCGGGTGCGGGACCGCCCGGCGGTACCCGTGCTCTCCGCGACGCCGGCCTGGCCCGGCGCGGTGGCCTCGGCACCGTCGATGTCGGCGCGGCCCTCGGCGATCAGATCGCCCCCGGGCGCGGAGACCGGCCCGTCGATCACCCCGTCCGTGGCCGTCTGCCCGCCGGTGGCGGTC
This sequence comes from Micromonospora sp. C41, assembly GCF_018070485.1. Classification (NCBI taxonomy): domain Bacteria; kingdom Bacillati; phylum Actinomycetota; class Actinomycetes; order Micromonosporales; family Micromonosporaceae; genus Micromonospora; species Micromonospora sp. C41. The sequence goes on from NZ_JAGPXP010000029.1 coordinate 71,692, forward strand.
TCGTCCGGCGCGACGGTCTCGGCAGCCGGCGGCGTGGCCTTGCGACGACGGGTCCGGGTCACCTTGACCGGCGGCACGACCTCCTCCGAGGCGGCCTCCACACCCGCCGCGGCCACCGGTTCCTCGACCGCCTTCGCCGGGGTCGCCTTACGACGCCGCCGGGTGGTCTTGGGCGCGGTGTCCAGCTCTCCGGCGATCGGTGCGAGCACCTCGGCCTGCGGCGACTCGCCGCTGCCGGTCGCCGCGGTGGACGCCTCGACCGGCGCGTCGGTCTGCTCCGCCTGGTTCAGCGGGGCGGCCTTGCGACGGCTGGCCCGCTTACGGGCCGGCGGCTTGGTCTCGGCGACGCCCTCCAGGGCGGCGACGCCTTCAGCGGTGGCGCCTTCCGCACTGGTGACGCCCTGGGCGGTGCCGTCGTCGGCGCTGCCGGAGGCGGCACCCTGGGCGCTGGCGGAGGCCGCGCTCGCGGCGCTGCCAGAGGCGGTGGCGGCGTTGTCGGCGGGCGTCCCGGTCGGCTCTGCGCCGGTCCGTTCGCCGCCCTCGGGCTCGTTCTCGAGCATGGACGTTCTCCAGTTCTGGCTGCCCCGGGCGCGGGTGAGCGCTGCCACGCAGGGTTGCCGCAAAGGTGTTTCCGCCGGGCGCGCAAACGCGCGACCGCCGAAGTCTGCCTGCCAGAGCGTTGACCGACGGTCAGCGCTCTCCGATGGTTGCCCCGTCGCGATCCGCTTCCAACGGATCGACGATCTCGCCCTGCGCGGTCAGCGTGCCCTGCGCCAGCCGAATCACCTTCGGGGTGACCGGCGGCTCCAGGGCGGCCACCGCACGGAGGCCGGACAGGACGTCATCGGGCCGAACGGACGGGGTGACCTGCCGCACGACCAGTTCGAGTATCGCACACGGTACGGCCGCCGCTTCGGAAGGCGTCTCAGACGGAGACACCACATCGATGGACACCACTGCCGCACGGGCGTCGAACGTACGCCGCCCCTGCTTGGTCATCCGCTCGACCAGGACCTCCTCGGCGGCGGTGAAGGCTGCCACGGCCCCCGCCAGCACCTTCGGGTCGACCTCGGGCAGCTCGATCCGCCAGTACGACGCCTCGATCCGGTCGGCGAGGCTGCCGCCGGTGGCCTCCACCGCGTCGAGCACGTCGAGTCCGGGCGAGAGCGCGGCGTCGAGGGCCTCGCGCAGCCGCGCCGGGTCGACCGGCTCACGCAGCCCGATCTCCAGGTACTCCGCCTCGCTGGCCACACCTGTGGGCGCCGCCGAGGCGTACGAGATCTTGGGGTGTGGGGTGAAGCCCTGGGAGAAGGCGATCGGCACGCCGGCCCGGCGCAGCGCGCGCTCGAAGGCCCGGGCGAAGTCCCGGTGCGAGGTGAAACGCAGCGGTCCCCGCTTGGCGTACCGGATACGGACCCGCTGGACGACGGGGGCCTGGCCGCCCTCGGGTTGAGGCTTTCTGGCGATCGTGAGCTCCTCGGCTGTGCCTGCGTATCGGTCCCATCCTGGCGCAGCACCCACGGTGCCCCACACCCGGGGCCACCCCACCCACCCCAAACCGCCCCAAACCCCCGCCCGCCCCCGCCGTGATCAAGGAGTTCACGTCCAGCTCCCACGCCCCCGAGACCCCAAACCCCTTGATCACCCCACCCGGCCTGCCGGGTCGGGCCGACAAGGGCCGGCGATCATGAAGTTGGCGGCGGAATTGGAGATCGACATCGCCGCCAACCTCATGATCGACGGGGTGGGCCGGAGGGCCGGGAGAGGTTGGGCGGGGTCAGGAGCGGTTGTCGGGGGGCGGGGTGGGCTGGGCCGGGGGTGGGTAGGCGCCGGGGCCGGGCTGGGGGTGGGTGCCCTTGGGCGGGTATCCGTCCGGCTGGGACGGGGCGCCAGGGTGCGGTGACGTGCCCGGGCGGGCGTAGGCGCCGGGCGACGAAGGGCCGCCGGGTGGGCCGTAGCCGGGCGGCGGGCCGTAGCCGGCGGGATGGCCGGCCGGGACCGGCGGGCCCTGGTCGGGCATCCGGTCGAGCGCCTCGTCCGGGATGTCGGCGGCGCGCGCCAGCTCGCGCCGGTGCCGGCGGCGGTTCCAGATCAGGAACACCACGAGCGCCAACAGCACCACCAGCGCCACGGCGATGCCGATGCCGATCACCATGACCTGCTGGTCGGTGGGGCCGCCCCGGTCGCCGTAGTCGGTCACGTCGAAGTCTTCGTCCTCGGCCGCGGCCGGTGGCGCGGACGCGCTGGCCGGGGCGGCGCCGAGCAGCGGGTTCGCCGACACCGACGGCACGTCGGCGGTGAGCGCCGCCACCGGGTCGATCCGGCCGAAGCCGAACTGCGGGTCGCGGCCGGGCGGGCCGGCGTCCCGGGCGGTACGGATGATCCGGTTGATCACGTCGGGTGCGGAGAGCCGGGGGAACTTCGACCTGATCAGCGCCGCCACACCGGCGACGATGGCCGTGGAGTCGGACGTGCCGTCGCCCCAGCCGTACCCCCGGTCGGGTCCGATGTTGTAGACCTCGTCCCCCGGAGCGGCGACCACCGCCTCCGGGCCCTGGGCCGAGCCGGGCCAGAAGCCGCCGCCCCGGGTCGTGCCGGTCACCGCGATCACGCCGGGGATCTTCGCGGGCGAGGCGATGTCCGGGCCGAGCTTGCGGACGTTGCCGGCGGCGGCCACCACGACCACGTCGCGTTCCAGCGCGTACCGGATCGCCGCCTCTTCGCCCTCGTCGACGGCACCGGCGTGCCCGTAGGACAGGTTGAGCACCTTCGCGCCGCCGTCCACCGCCATCCGGATGCCGGTCGCGGAGTTGCCCGCGTCGGCGCCCTTGTCGCCGGACGGAGTGCGGATGGGCAGGATCCGGGCGTCCGGCGCGACGCCGACCACCCCGGTCCCGTTCGCCGCGATGATCCCGGCCATGTGGGTGCCGTGGCCGTCCGGGTCGCGCCGGCCGTCGCCGGAGTCGAACGTGCTGCGCCCGGCCAGGAGCCGGCCGCGCAGGTCCGGGTGGCCGGCGTCGGCGCCGCTGTCGACCACTCCGACCACGACACCACGCCCGGTGGAGATCTGGTGTGCCCGGTCGATCCGCAGCTCGTCGAGGTACCACTGCTCGGCCCGGCGGGGAGCGCCGACCGCGGGCTGCGCGGCCCCCAGCACCATCAGCCCGGCCGCCAGCGCGGCCACCACCGGCCGGAACGCGCCGACGTGCACCGTCATCCGTCCGTCCTCATCGCAGGATGCCCGGGGACGCACCGTCACCGGCGCCCCACGGATCGTCGTCCTCAGTCAACCACGACGAGTGGTCGCCACCGCCGCCGCCATGCCCGGCGCCGCCGTGGCCGCCCATCATCCCGCCGCCCATCATGCCCGCGCCGGCCAGGCCACCACGCGCGCCGGCCGCGCCCGCGCCTCCCGGCCCCGCGCCCGCCGCCGCCCGCAGCGCGCCGGCCGCGCTGGTCAGCGGGGGCACCTTGCCGTTGCCGCCGCCGACCATGCCGGGCAGCGCGCCCACGCCCATGCCACCGGCCGCGCCGAGGCCACCGCCACCGATGCCGCCCGCCGAACCCAGCCCGGCACCACCGCCACCGCCACCGAAGCCGGCGCCGGTGCTCAGTCCGGCGCCGCCACCGCCGAGGGTGCTGCCCGGACCGCCTGGGGTGATCGTGCCCGGCCCACCCGCGCCGGCCAGGCCGGTGCCGTAGTCGGGACTGCCGGAACCCGGGGCGCCGGCGCCGGGCAGGCCGGTGCCGGGCGGGGTGTACGAGCCGCCGCCGGGACCGCCGCCACCGAACTCGGGCACGCCGGTGGTCGGCGGGGGCGTGAACGAGCCGCCACCGCCGACACCGCCACCGCCGCCGCCGATGCCGGTGCTGCCCAGCGAGGGCATCCCGCCGCCGCCACCACCGGCACCGCCGCCACCGCCGCCGGGCAGCCCACCGCCGGGCACTCCGGACGGGGGTACGCGGGGATCCGCGCGGTAGCCGTCGTCGAGCCGGCCGTCGGGCTGGGGTACGACCAGCTTGGGACGCTCGGCCTCGACCGCGGCCGGCAGCGGCGACATCGCCTTGTTGGCCGCCTGCTGGTTGTCGCGGTACCAGTTGTCCAGGTGGGACTTGGTGTCCCACCAGCCGCCGCGCTTCTGGTCGTTGGCGTTGCCGTCGATCTTCATGGTGGCTTCGAGATCGTCGGCCTTGTCGCGGAACGCGCCGTCGGCGTAGAGCGCCTGGTTGGACTGGTAGTCGCTGCGCAGGGCGGCGAGGAAGCCGGACTGGCTCTCGCCGTCGCGCGCGTCGTCCAGCTCGGTGCCGCCGGGCAGGCTCCACTCGTTCCAGCCGAAGTTGTCCATCAGCGGGATCGGGATGCTCGCCACCGCCGTACGGATGTCGCCCTCGATCCGCGACAGCGCGCCACTGACGTTGCTCGCGTGCGTGATGAGCTCCTCGATCTCCTTGCCGATCTCGCCCAGGTGTTCGCGGTACGCGTCGCCGCCGCTGCCCTGCCAGCCGGCGAGCAGCCCGGGGAGACCGCCGGTGTGCGGGCGCTCCTGGCCGGGCGCGATCGGGCCGACGAACGAGCGGCCGACCAGCGAGTCACGCAGATGGCCGAGCGCGGTGGACAGGTTGCGCCAGCCCGCGCCGACCGAACCCACGGTCTCCGGATCCGCCGAGAGCGTCACCTCACGGACGCAGCGCTCCCAGGTGCCTCCTGCCATGACCGTCTCCCCCTCAGGCCGTGTACGGGTAGGTGGGCTGCTGCCCGGCGTCCGGCGGCGGGGCCGCGGTCTCCAGCAGCCGCTCGATGTCCTTGCCGTTCGCGGCGTTGCGGGCCTCGGCGTCGCGGAACGCCTTGGCGATGTCCTGCGTGCCCTGCTTCAGGCCGGCCAGCTTCATGGAGATGGCCTTGAGGTGGGCCTCCATGCTGGCCGTGGACCTGGTCAGCGCCGCCCACTGCATCCGGGCGTCCTCGTACGCGCCGAACGGGGTGCCGTTGGGCACCGTCTGCGCGTTGCCGCTGTCGCCCTTCATCCGCTCCTTGATGCGTTCCATCTCGTAGCCGATGGTGTCGTCGACGTACTGCTTGAGGCGCTCGACGTACTCCGCCGCGGCGTCCAGGTCCTCGACGCTGACGTGCAGATCGCCGGTATCCGGCGGATTGATGCCCATGCCTGCTGTCCTCCCCGCTACCGGCCCTGGCCGGTCCATTACGGACGCAGCGTATCGAGGATGCACCAGTCGGGGCAGCCCCACCCCGCGCACGCGCGCGGTCGCCCGGAAGGACGACGGAGCGCGGGAACCCGGTCGGGTTCCCGCGCTCCGGTACGGTCCGCGCCTCAGCCCTGGGCGGCGGCGGGCAGCTTCAGTCCATTGACCGGGGTGAGCGGCAGCAGCTTGCGGCCGGTCGGGCCGATCTGGATCTCGGTGTCCATGGACGGGCACACGCCGCAGTCGAAGCAGGGCGTCCAGCGGCAGTCGTCCTGCTCGTACTCCGACAGCGAGTCCTGCCAGTCCTGCCAGAGCCAGTCCTTGTCCAGGCCGGAGTCGAGGTGGTCCCAGGGCAGGACCTCCAGTTCCTCGCGCTCGCGGGTGGTGTACCAGTCGAGGTCCACGCCGTACGCCGGCAGCACCTCGGCGGCGGCGTCCACCCAGCGCTGGTACGAGAAGTGCTCGCTCCAGCCGTCGAACCGGCCGCCGTTCTCCCAGACCTTGCGGATCACCGCGCCGACCCGGCGGTCGCCCCGGGACAGCAGGCCCTCGATCAGCGACGGCTCGCCGTCGTGGTAGCGGAAGCCGATCGCCCGGCCCAGCGACCGGTCGCTGTTGATCGCCTGCTTGAGCAGCTTGAGCCGGCCGTCGATGACCTCCGGCCGCTCCATCGAGGCCCACTGGAACGGGGTGTGCGGCTTGGGCACGAAACCGCCGATGGAGACCGTGCAGCGGATGTCCTTGGACCCGGTGGCGGCGCGGCCGGCCCGGATCACCTCGTGCGCCATGTCGGCGATCTCCAGGACGTCCTCGTCGGTCTCGGTGGGCAGGCCGCACATGAAGTAGAGCTTCACCTGCCGCCAGCCGTTGGAGTACGCGGTGACCACGGTGCGGATGAGGTCTTCCTTCGACACCATCTTGTTGATCACCTTGCGGATCCGCTCCGACCCGCCCTCCGGGGCGAACGTCAGACCGGTCCGCCGCCCGTTGCGGGACAGTTCCTGGGCCAGGTCGATGTTGAACGCGTCCACCCGGGTCGAGGGCAGTGACAGCGAGACGTTCGTGCCGGCGTACTGCTCGGCCAGGCCGGAGCACATGTCGCCGATCTCCGAGTGGTCGGCCGACGACAGCGACAGCAGGCCGACCTCGTGGAAGCCGGAGAACTCCAGCCCTTCCTTGACCATCTGGCCGACGGTGGTGATCGAGCGCTCCCGCACCGGACGGGTGATCATGCCGGCCTGGCAGAACCGGCAGCCCCGGGTGCAGCCCCGGAAGATCTCCACCGCGTACCGCTCGTGGACCGTCTCGGCGAGCGGGACCAGGGGCTTCTTCGGGTACGGCCAGGCGTCCAGGTCCATCGTCGTGCGCTTGTGCACCCGGAACGGCACGTCCGGGCGGTTCGGCACGACCCGCTGGATGCGGCCGTCGGGCAGGTAGTCGACGTCGTAGAAGCGCGGCACGTAGACGCTCTCGGTCCGGGCCAGCCGCAGCAGCAGCTCGTCCCGGCCGCCCGGGGAGCCCTCGGCCTTCCACTCCCGCACGATGGCGGTGATCTCCAGCACCGCCTCCTCGCCGTCGCCGAGCACCGCGGCGTCGACGAAGTCGGCGATCGGCTCCGGGTTGAACGCGGCGTGCCCGCCGGCCACGATCACCGGGTCGGCGTCGGTGCGGTCGGCCGCGAGCAGCGGGATGCCGGCCAGGTCGATCGCGGTGAGCAGGTTGGTGTAGCCCAGCTCGGTGGAGAACGAGACGCCGAACACGTCGAAGTCACGCACCGGGCGGTGGGCGTCGACGGTGAACTGCGGCACGCCGTGGGCGCGCATCAGCTTCTCCAGGTCCGGCCAGACCGCGTACGTCCGCTCGGCCAGCACGTCGGGCAGCTCGTTGAGCACCTCGTACAGGATCTGCACGCCCTGGTTGGGCAGGCCCACCTCGTACGCGTCCGGATACATCAGCGCCCACCGGACGGTGGCGGCGTCCCAGTCCTTGACCACCGCGCCCAGCTCTCCACCCACGTACTGGATGGGCTTGGTCACCTGCGGCAGCAACGGCTCCAGCCGAGGCCAGACCGAGTTGGCGGCGGCGGGACGCGGGGTGGTGGACGGGGCACTCATGATGCCCAAGCGTACGCGGTGCCCCCGCCCCGCCGTCCCCGCCGCCACACCCGCGCCCGTGTCCGCCGCGTTGATCAAGGAGTTTGCGGGCTGTCCCGCGCTCCCACCGGACACGAACTCCTTGATCACCGGAGTGGGGCCGGTGAGCGGGCGGGATTAGTCCTGGGTGGCGGGGCGGTACTAACCTCGCAACGGGCGCGAGAGGAGATAGCCGCGATGCCGCAGCCGCAGCCGGGGGCGGGCCGGCCGGCCGACGGGGCCGAGGAGCCGACCGTCATCGAGCCGGCCACCGCCGTCGACACCGAGGACGCCACCGGCGCCTCCGCTCCGGCGTCGCCGTCCGCCGCGCCGGGAGCCGCCGCACCCGAGGGCCGGCCGTCCACCACGCCGGACACCGCCGCGCCTTCGCACGACGCGGCCCCGCAGCCGGGGACCACCGAGGCCGAGACGCCCACGAACGAGGTCGACGCCACCGCGCCCGAGACGCCCACGGACAGGGTCGAGCCCACCGGAACCGAGAAGGCCACCGAGAAGGTCCAGCCCATCGAGACCGAGACGCCCACCGCCAAGGTCCAGCCCACCGGAACCGAGACACCCACCGCCAAGGTCCAGTCCGCCGCGACCGAGACGGCCACGGACAGCGCTGAGGCCCTCGCCGCCGGCACCGAGACGCCCGCCGACAGCGCTGACGCCCCGGCAACCGACGCCGAAACACCCGCCGAGACCGCCGGAACACCGGCCGACAACACCGCGACAGCCGCCGGCGGGACCGACACCGTCCCGCAGGTGCCGGTCCCACGGGCCCGCGGGTCGGCCCCGGTGCCGGGCCGGACCACACCCGCCCCCACTCCCCGCACGGGCCGCCAGCCGGACCCGACCCGGATCGACGCGGCCCCGCAGCCGCCGGCGGCCACCACCACGCCGGACCCGACCCGGATCGACGCCGCGCCGCAGCCACCCTCGGCCACCACGCCGGACCCCACCCGGGTGGACAACGCCCCGAACCCGACTGGGAACGCACCGAACGCCACCCGCGTCGAGGCGCCCCGCTGGAGCGGCTCCGCCGCCGTCCCGCCACCGGCGCCGAGCCGGCCCCGCTGGGGCGCGTCCGCCGAGCCCACGCCGGTGCCGCCGTTGGACTCGCCCGAGCACGCCACGCCGGTCGACCCGTGGGAGGGGGTGGACACCACCGGCTGGGAGCTGCACGCGCCGGAGCTGCCGCCCC